>CAMOEW010000008.1 GCA_946612625.1 uncultured Prevotella sp. | reverse complement strand
TGACGATGGAAGACTGGGCGAAGCGCATCGATGCTTATCTTTCGAGTGACGAGCGACCAATCCTCGACCATGCAGGCAGCGTGAGTCACGAAGATGCCGTACTGCATGCCGAGACGGAGTTTGAGAAATATCGCATCGTGCAGGACCATCTGTTCCAAAGCGACTTTGACCGTTTCTTGGATGCTCTGCCTTTTGAAGAAGACAATACCAATGACAATTAACCCATGACCTACAGCGACGACGACATGCTCATGTTGTCGGGGATACAGCACTTCCGCTTCTGTCCCCGACAATGGGCGTTGATACATATTGAGCAGCAGTGGGACGACAACCGACTGACGATGGAGGGGAGCTTGATGCACCAACACGCAGACGATCCCTTCTATCGGCAAAAGTGTGGCGACTATATCTCATTGCGCTCGGTCAGCGTCGCTTCGCATCAGTTGGGACTCTATGGCATTACAGATGTCGTAGAGTTGCATCCTGCAGACAATGACGAGAATTCCATCAGCCATCCCCGCTATCCCGACCAGTGGCTACCTTATCCTGTAGAGTACAAGCATGGCAAACCAAAGAAACACCAGGAGGATGAAGTACAACTGGCTGCACAAGCAATGTGTCTGGAAGAGCAGTATGGTATCCAAATAGACTACGGGGCCGTCTTCTACGCAGAGATACGGCATCGGGTTGAGGTGCAGATTACTGATGAACTACGAGGGATTGTTACAGACTGCGCTCGGCAAATGCACGAGATATTTTCGTCTGGTCAGTTGCCAACCATTCAACGTGGCAGGCATTGCGAGAAATGTTCACTGAAGAATATCTGTATGCCTGAATCGGTTAACTGTACACGAGTATCACACTACTTAAAGAAAAACCTGTATGAGGAAACTTCTTAACACACTCTACGTCACTACACCCGAAGCCTATCTGAGCAAGGACGGGATGAATGTAGTCATCTCTGTGAAACAGCAGGAGGTGTTCCGCATACCTGTTATCAATATAGAGGGCATCGTGACTTTCGGCTACATGGGAGCCAGTCCTGGCCTGATGAAACTCTGTGCTGACAATGGGGTGTCGCTGACCTTCCTGTCGCCTAACGGAAGATTTGTGAGTCGTGTGCAGGGGCAGACAAAGGGTAATGTGCTGCTACGTAAGGCGCAATACCGATTGGCAGACGATGAACAATGGTCGCTGCATGTTGCAAAACTCTTTGTGGCCGGTAAGATACAGAACTATCGCAATGTGCTTCGCAGGTATATCCGCGACTATGGTGAGAATGCTGATGTAGAGGATGCTGCTAGGGCATTGGACATTGAAAAACGCGATGCTCTGAGGTCTGTTGACAGAACTGAACTGATGGGCATAGAAGGGCGGGCTGCCAACCGATACTTCTCTGTGTTCCCATATCTCATCTTGCAACAAAAGGCGGACTTTCCCTTTGCGGGCCGTAACCGACGACCACCAAAAGATGCAGTGAATGCGATGCTCTCGCTGGTCTATACATTATTAGCTAACGATACTGCAGCAGCCTTGGAAACGGTAGGGCTGGATCCATACGTAGGCTTTTTCCACACGCTGCGACCGGGTAGGACATCGTTGGCTCTGGATGTAATGGAGGAGATGCGTGCCTATTTGGGTGACAGGTTCGTGCTCTCGCTTATCAACAAGCGTCAGATAGCCGCTAATGATTTCCTGTATCAGGGCGAGAAGGGGGTAGTGATGACCGACAAGGGGCGAAAAGTTTTTCTGACGGCTTGGCAGAACCGTAAGAAAGAGACGATAATCCATCCCTATCTGAACGAAAAAGTGCCCATAGGGTTGTTGCCATATGTTCAGGCGATGCTTTTGGCACGTTACGTGAGAAACGATATTGACGACTATCCTGTGTTCCTATTTAAATAGTTGTTATGTATATACTGATTACTTATGATGTTGATACAGTGAGTGAGACAGGGCAAAAGCGTCTACGTCAGGTGGCAAAAGCCTGTAAGGATTATGGCCAACGGGTACAGAACTCCGTGTTTGAGTGTGAAGTATCTGAAGCGCAGTTCGTAACCTTGAAGAGCAGGATTGCTGCCATCATGGATATGCAGTTAGATAGCATCCGCTTCTATTTTCTCAGTTCGAAGAGTCATGGACGTGTGATGTCTTTAGGAAAGGTGACATCGTATGATATCAGTGAGGCTATTATCATTTAGTGCGAGACGGATGGAGTGCATAGTTTCACGAGTATTCGCACTGATTGATAATCAGCAAGTTAAATACTGTCCGTTATAATAATGGATGTAGATTATCATTCTTGGGATATGATTCGCGAAAACATTGATTTAACGCCTTGGCTATATTCATGTTATTGCGAAAGGGTCGCCCCCCACGTGGGGGCGTGGATTGAAACCGCAAAAGCAGTACGCGCCAGCTGGGTAAATACAGGGGTCGCCCCCCACGTGGGGGCGTGGATTGAAACAATCGAAAAATTATTATCACTAATAGGGAGGGTCAGTCGCCCCCCACGTGGGGGCGTGGATTGAAACAACTGTGCCTCGATGGCCTCGTTGATGCGGTCGGTCGCCCCCCACGTGGGGGCGTGGATTGAAACTGATGCCACTGTATGCGGCCCACGCTGGCATACGTCGCCCCCCACGTGGGGGCGTGGATTGAAACATATTAAGGCTGATTCCCTTGTTCGTTTGTTGGCGTCGCCCCCCACGTGGGGGCGTGGATTGAAACACCAACCGCCGTGAGCACTGACCCGTCAATTACGTCGCCCCCCACGTGGGGGCGTGGATTGAAACTTTAGTTGATCCAGAAGCAATATTATCGGGAGTAGTCGCCCCCCACGTGGGGGCGTGGATTGAAACAAAACGTTTTCGTTTGGAAAGTGGTCTAAGTCGTGTCGCCCCCCACGTGGGGGCGTGGATTGAAACTTTACATCGGCGGCGGTGGCGTTCTGTGCCTGTGCTGTCGCCCCCCACGTGGGGGCGTGGATTGAAACTCAGTTACTTGAGAGGGAATATGACGCGCAAGAGGTCGCCCCCCACGTGGGGGCGTGGATTGAAACTCGCCACCCTTTGCCGAGCTATACACCTACAGCGGTCGCCCCCCACGTGGGGGCGTGGATTGAAACAGCCACACGGTGTCCTTGCCGCCGCGACTGTTGAGTCGCCCCCCACGTGGGGGCGTGGATTGAAACCAGAACTCGAAGAACTGCGCGTCGGTGATGTCGCGTCGCCCCCCACGTGGGGGCGTGGATTGAAACTCCTTCTCGGTGGCGCGTGTTGTCTCAGCGTCGGGTCGCCCCCCACGTGGGGGCGTGGATTGAAACTCGAAAAGCACAGTCATTGCTGTGAAGAATTGGAAGAGTCGCCCCCCACGTGGGGGCGTGGATTGAAACGTTAATAAGAACTCTGTAATTGGTCGTTCTGTTGCGTCGCCCCCCCACGTGGGGGCGTGGATTGAAACCGTTTGACTGATTGGGAACCTAAAGCGGTTGATAGTCGCCCCCCACGTGGGGGCGTGGATTGAAACTTGAACGGCAGTTCGTCGCTGTTGTCGAGCACCAGTCGCCCCCCACGTGGGGGCGTGGATTGAAACATCGGCAGCGGTCTGCATCTGCCACGGTGCGGTATGTCGCCCCCCACGTGGGGGCGTGGATTGAAACGACAAAAGTAAAGGTCTCAAAGCTGTTCACCCGAGTCGCCCCCCACGTGGGGGCGTGGATTGAAACGCCGATACGGACACAACACAATTCGCACAATCATGTCGCCCCCCACGTGGGGGCGTGGATTGAAACGGTCAGAAGGTGTTTTTAGAAAAGATAGCCGACGGCAACCGTCAGCATGTTGTTCCTTTCCGTCACGCCTTCTAACCTACTGGAATGATTTATCGCCATCAGGGTTGTTGAATGAGAAATGTGAAAATACAAATAAATCGAAGGTGAAATGTGAAAAAAGCGGCTCTCGATGGTTTGTTTTTCGTGATTTTAGGTTTAAAATATGTCATTATCACGTTTTCCAAACCAAATTTGTCAAAATGTGAACTCAGGAATGCTTTTTAATAGCTATCTTTGCAATGTCAAAAAAATATTTTTTAATGGTTAAGGTTTATGGTTGATTAATTTAGTTTAAAGAGTTTTTAATAAAAGCCTCGCTGTGAAGCGAGGCTTTTATGCGTGATATTGTTTTCAGGGGAATCCTCTGGCAAGTATCAGATATTCGCCGCAGCAATCCACTCATATACGCAGCTGCATACTCCGAAGGCCACTATGCCCAGCGTACACAATGCCAGGGCCACGCGGCTGTCGGCATCGCTGCGGAACGTAGGCAGAGGAGCCACAGAACTCTTGATGTACATTGCCTTGACGATGAGCAGATAGTAGTAAAGACTCACCACGGTGTTTATCAACGCTATGAACACGGTGAAATACGCCCAGAACGAACCTTCCTGGGCTGCTGCCATGAAGACGAAGAACTTAGAGAACATTCCTGCAAACGGCGGAATGCCAGCAAGCGAGAACAGGGCGAGGGTCATCAGAAACGCAATCTTAGGATTGGTCTGATAGAGACCGTCGTAGCAGCTCATCTTCGTAGTGCCGCCGTTGTTCTCGACAAGGCTGATAACGGTGAACACTGCCATATTGGCCACTACATATACAAGAACGTAGTATGTAAGGGCTGTCACGCCAAGAGCCGAATTTCCGACAACGGCAAGCATGATGTAGCCGGCCTGCGAAATCGAGCTGAACGCCATGAAGCGCTTCAGCTCCGACTGGCGGATGGCAAAGAGGTTGGCTACCGTTATCGAGAGCACGATGACGATGTAGAGCAGATATTCCCAGTACATCACCATAGGCGCAAACACCTTCATCAGGATGCAGCAGAGGGTCAGCGTGGCGGCACCTTTCGACACGACGCTCAGATAGCCCGTAACGGCTGTAGGAGCGCCCTGATAGGTGTCGGCAGTCCAGAAGTGGAACGGCACGAGCGATATCTTGAATCCCAGACCGCTGAAGAAGAACACCAGTCCCATAATCAGCACGGCCGGCGCGTCAAGGCGCAGCATGAGCATCTGCTCCATCTTCGTGGCCACATCGTCGAAATACAACGTGCCGACGGCTCCGTAGATGAACGAGATGCCATAGAGCATCACGCCGCTGGAGAACGTGGCCGTCAGGATATACTTGGCGGCTCCCTCGGCACTGTCCTTCTTCTTCTTGTCGAAGGCAACGAGACATGCCATGGGCACCGAAGCCATCTCAAGTCCGAGGAAGAACATAAGGAAATTGCCGCTCGACATCATTACGAACATTCCGAGCAGCGTGCATACCACCAGTTCGTAGAACTCGCCGGCGTAGCGGCTGTTCTTCTCAATCCACGGCTGAGCCATGATGCACACGATGAGCGTTCCTACGGTAAGGATTATCTTCATCACATTGACTGCGGCTGTGGAATAGTAGATGCCGCCGAATGCCTCCGACGTATCGGGCAAGAAGAACATCAGCACCGTCTGCAGCACGAGCAAGCCTGTGGTGAGCATCTTCAGCGTGCCCAACTTCTTCCCGCCCTTGAGCATGAGGTCGGCGAAGAATACTATCACCAGGACGGCAACAAGAGTTGCCTCGGGAATCATATTTAAAAACTGACTGTAATTCATCTCTTTAAACTGTTTAAATTATATTCGAAAGTATCGGGCCTACCGCATCATTGATTACATTGCTTGCCCAGAGAGGGAACATGCCGAGACCGGCAACACACGCAATGAGGCAGACAACAGCGACGCGCTCATCCCATGTGGCATCGGTCAGCATGACGGTATCGCAATGAGGATAGTCAACCTTCTGATAGAGAATCTTGCCCACGACACGCAGGATATAGACTGCCGTGACCACTATCGAGGTGCAGGCAAGAATGGTGCACGTGCGGTGGAACGTATCGGCATTCTCGAACGAACCGACAAAGATGGTCATCTCGGCAATGAAACCAGAGAAACCGGGAAGTCCGAGGTTGGCAAGACCGGCAATGACATAGCCGCAAGCCAGGAATGGCATAATCTTCATCAAGCCGCCCAGATAGCGTATGTCGCGAGTGTGGGCACGGCCGTAGATCATACCGATGAGGGCAAAGAAAAGTGCTGTCATCAGACCGTGGGAGAGCATCTGGAGGATGGCTCCCGTGCAGCTCACCTTAGTCATCATCAGAAGTGCGAAGAGCACCAGACCGCAGTGGCTCACCGATGAATAGGCATTGATATACTTCAGGTCGGTCTGCACGCAGGCACTGAAGGCTCCATATACCACCGAGCAGGTGGTCAGCACGAGGAATATCCACGCAAGCTCGTTGGCAGCGTCGGGCAGCAGATACATGGCCACACGGAAACAGCCGTAGCCTCCGAGCTTCATCAGCACTCCGGCATGAAGCATCGACACAGCCGTAGGAGCCGATGCATGACCGTCGGGCGACCATGTGTGGAACGGGAAGAGGGCACCAAGCACTCCGAAACCGATGAAGATGAACGGGAAGAACACCTTCTGTACGCCTACGGGGATGTTGTGCATGGCTGCTATCTCGCTGACGTTCATCGTCGTGGCACCACTGTAATAGTAGATGCCGAGGATGCCGAGAATAAGCAGTGCAGAGCCGCCCATAAGCATCAGCGTAAGCTTCATCGCTGCATACTCCTTAGGACCGCTGCCCCACACGCCGATGAGCAGATACATCGGGATGAGGGCTACCTCGTAGAACATAAACATCGTGAAGAGGTCGGTGCAGATGAAGAATCCGAACACACCCGTCGAGAGGAGAGTGAACCAGAGGAAATACTCCTTTGTCAGCGGCTTCAGCTGCCAGGAGGCGAAGGTACCGGTGAAGACGATGATGGACGACAGGAGCAACATCACCACCGAGATGCCATCGACGCCCACGGAATAGGCTATGTTGAGGGGCTTGAACCAGGGGATGGAGTACGTGAGGAGCATCTCTGCCGTATTGCCTGAGGCTCGCTCCTGGATGAAATATACAGTCAGCCATATCGACAGTGCCAACAGGCACGATGAGCCTGCCACCATCACACCGCGCACCTGACTGAGGTTCTGCGACAGCCACAGACCCAGAAGCATCAGTGCGGGAATTACTACGAATAATGTTAATATACTCATTGTTATATTTTTCTATTTTACTGTTTTACAATTTACTATCCAATCATACAATCGTGAAATTGCCAGATTGTCAAATTGCGAGTAATACGAGCGTAAGGGCTACCACGCCGGTGAGGAACCACACCGCATACTGCCGCACGTCGCCGCTCTGCCACGGGCGCAGGCTCTCGCCTGCCTCGTTGGCTCCCCAGGCAAGGAAATTAAATGTGCCATCGACCACGTGGCGGTCGAACCATGCCACGGGCGTAGAGATGCAGCGGAAGATGATGCGATGGGTGACATACTGCCAGATTTCGTCCTGATAGAAACGCTTGTAGGCCGCACGGTGCAGACGTGGGAACGTCTTGTAGAGGCGGTCGGCAACAGGCTGGCTCTCACCTTTATATATATATGTAGCCAAGCAGATGGCAACGACGGCAATCACCGTGGAAGTAGCTGCTATCACAGGGTCGAAATGGATGGTGTAGGCCGTGCCTGCGGCACTGACGAAATCGCCGAAGTTGCCAAGACCGGCAAAGCCGGCGATGGTGCTCCATATACCCACGCCCATAGTGATGCAGCAGAGGATAATCAGCGGAACGGTCATCGTGGCAGGAGCCTCATGGGGAGTATGATGCTCGTGGGCCTCCTTGTTTTCAGTACCCCAGAAGATGCCGTAGTAGAGACGGAACATATAGAAAGCTGTCATGGCTGCAACACCGGTCATCCACCAGCCGCACCAGGGGCTGTAGGCAAAACATGCCGAGATAATCTCGTCCTTGGAGCAGAAGCCACTGAAGAACGGGATTCCGGCAATGGCCAGACACGAGATGAGGAAAGTGACGTGGGTCACGGGCATATACTTGCGAAGCCCACCCATGAGAGCCATCTCGTTGGAGTGGACGGCATGTATGATACAGCCGGCACCAAGGAACAGACACGCCTTGAACATGGCATGGGTGAACAGATGGAACATCGATGCCATATAGCCCAACTGGGCATGATTGTCGAGCACGACGCCCGGCTCATGGCTGGGCAGACAAACGCCGAGGGCAACCATCATAAACGCAATCTGAGAGATAGTGGAGAACGCCAGCACACGCTTGATGTCGCTCTGGGCACAAGCCACGCTCGCGGCATAGAATGCAGTGAAGGCACCTACCCATACCACGATGCTCATCTGGTCGGGGGCATACTGAATCCACAAGGGGAACATACGCGCAATCTGGAACACACCGGCCACAACCATCGTGGCAGCATGGATAAGCGCCGAGACAGGAGTAGGACCCTCCATGGCATCGGGCAGCCAGATATGCAACGGGAACATTGCGCTCTTACCGGCACCGCCGATGAACATCAGCACGAGAGCCGTGGGGATAAGCAGCCCGCCAGCTGTCATGGCACGCGCGGCATCGCAGGTGATGAACGGCGTGGCCGACTCGCCCATCACGATGTCGCCGGCAAACGAGAAGCTGAACGACTGGGTGTAATAGCCGAAAATCAGGATGCCGATGAGGAAGAACATATCGGCAAAGCGCGTCACAATGAACGCCTTCTTGGATGCGGCAACGGCAGCATGGAGCGGATAGTAGAATCCGATGAGCAGATAGGACGACACGCCCACAAGCTCCCAGAACAGATACATCTGGAAAATGTTGGTGGCAACAACCAGGCCGAGCATCGACATCGTGAAGAGAGAAAGGAAAGCGTAGTAGCGCTGGAAACCCTTCTCGCCGTGCATATAGCCGAACGAGTAGATATGCACCATCAGCGACACCGTGGAGATGACGATGAGCATCATCACCGAAATAGGGTCGAGAAGAATACCTATGTCGAAATGCAGGCGGCCCAGAGGCAGCCATGTGAAGTTGTAAGGCACAATCGTGGCGAACGTGCCGTCGGCAAGACGGTCGGCCGTGAAATAGCTGAAAGCCGTCAGATAGCTCAGTGCAGTCACTATTCCTAATGACGTGGTGCCGATAAGACCTGCTGCCTTATGCGACATCTTCATACCGGCAAGGCCCAACAGTACAAAACTGAGGAACGGCAGAAGGAGTATTAAAAACGAATATGAATATTCCATAGTTTAAATTCTTGATTCTTAACTCTTAACTCTTGATTCTTCCTACCATTTCATGTTCTGGATACTGTTAACGTTGTCGCTGTGGAAGTTGCGATAGACATTGATGATGATGGCTATGGCTACTGCCGACTCGGCTGCAGAGACTCCGATGGAGAAAAGCGTCATGAACATGCCCTCCATACCCTCGGGCCAGAGCAGACGGTTGAACGCTGCGAAATTGATGTCAACGGCATTCAGCACCAACTCGATGGAGATGAGCATGGCTACCAGATTGCGGCGTGTGACGAAACCGAACACACCGATGAAGAACAGAAGTGCGCTGAGCACAAAATAACATTCTACAGGTACCATATACTATTCCTCCTCGTCTTTACGTGAAACAACCAGGCCACCAATGATGCAGGCAAGAAGAAACAGCGAAATGAACTCGAATGGGAGCACATACTGATACTTGCCGGCACCGACGAGCGACTCTCCGATTGCCTTCATGGGCACCTCGGCGTCGGCCACTCTGCCAGCGGCATAAATGAAATTATTCTTCAGTAGAACAAGCGTCACGGTACAGAGACCGATGAGGGTCATCAGACCACCGAACACCACGCGTGAACCTTTCAGGCGCTCAACCAGTCCCTGAAGAGTCTGCTTGCTGACAAGCTGGATGGCGAATACATAGATCATCGTAACGCCTCCGGCATAGATGCTTATCTGAGCAGCTCCGAGAAATGTATAGTCGAGCAGGAAGTAAAGGCCTGCCACGCCAAAGAGCACAAACAACATGAACGTTGCGGCCCGCATTATCCGCTTGGTCATCACGCACATCACGGCAGAGCCGAGAATGATGACCGCGAGAATACAAAACATTACTATATTAGCCATATTAGTACTTCGTATTAAATTTTCCGATTTCAATTGGAGCACCGCCGTCGATGAGACCGGGCAGCGAGCCACCCTTATATACCTCCTTGTCGAGATGCAGCACAAGACTGTTACGGTCGAACACCGAATTCTCAAAGTCGTTGGTAAACTCGATTGCGTCGAAGTTGCAGGCGTTGGTACAGAGCTGGCAGAACATGCAGTCGCCCAGGTCGTACTGATAGTCACGCAAAACGCGCTTCTTCTTTCCGTCATCGGTAGTCACCATCTCTGAGAGTATCTTGATGGTGCCGTTGGGACATGCCTTCTCGCAAAGCGTACATGCCGTACAACGGTAGCTGCCGTCGGCGTTGCGCTTGAACACAAGGCGGCCGCGGTGGCGCTTTGATATGTGAAGCGTGGTCTTGCGGTTCTCGGGGTACTGCTCGGTTGACTTCGCAGTGAAGTATTCCTTCATCGTGGTCTTCAAGCCGACACCGAGAGTCTTTACGGCCGCTAACGCTTCTCCGAAATATGATTCTTTCATCTTACAATTATACTGTTTACTGTTTTTTTATTATCCATTCGTCAAATGTACCATCCCAATGCCACGCAAGCCGTCATCAGAACGATGTTCAGCAGCGACAGCGGCATGAGATACTTCCATTCCAACTTCAGTATCTGGTCGATGCGCAGACGGGGATATGTCCAGCGCACCCACATGAGAATCCACACGAGGAGGAAGGTCTTTCCGAAAAACCACACAACTCCGGGAATATAGTCCATGAGAGTGTCGAATGCCTCTATGCCGATGTTGACGGGTGCCCAGCCTCCGAGGAATACCATGGCGGCAATGCCTGAGATGGTGAAGAGGTTGAGATACTCGGCAAGATAGAAGAATCCGAAGCCCATACCGCTGTATTCAGTATGGTGGCCGGCGGTAAGCTCGCTCTCTGCCTCAGCCATGTCGAACGGGCCGCGGTTAGCCTCGGCGTTGCCGGCAATGAGGAATACGATGAATGCAATGATGGCGGGGACGTGTCCCTGGAAGATGAGCCATTTCCACGGGCCCGTCTGTGCCTCGACGATACCGCTCACCTGCATCGTTCCGAGCAGGATGACGGCAGAAATGAGACAGAGGCACAGCGACATCTCATAGGAAATCATCTGCACGGCTCCACGCATGGCGGAAACCACGGAATACTTGTTGTTGGAAGCCCATCCTGCAAGGAAGATACCCACGACGCCTATCGACGAGATGGCAGTGATGAGAAACAGTCCGACGTTGAAGTCGAGAATCTCGGCACCGTTGTTCCACGGAAGAAACGAGAACGTTCCCACCGAGGCTATAATCACAAGCAGAGGAGCAAGGCCGTAGAGGAATTTGTCGGCACGGTCAACAAAGAAAATCTCCTTGATGAGCATCTTCAGTACGTCGGCAAACACCTGCAGCGTACCCCAGAAGCCCACTCGCATGGGACCGATACGACACTGGAAGTAGGCACACACCTTGCGCTCCATGAATATCAGCACGATTGCTATCAGCGCATAGCCCACAAGAATGGCCACGCCCACAATCACGCACTCGATGAGGATTGACCAGAAATCGCCGAGCCCGAGTGTCAGTCTCAGGAAATCGTCAAACCATCTTGTTACTATTGAGAAATCAAACATTTTTTTTTACTCTTAATTCTTAACTCTTAACTCCTAACTCTAAATCCTACCTGTCTATATCCGGAATGACAAAGTCTATCGCAGCACCGGTAGTAACAAGGTCGGCAATCTTCTGGCCACGAAGCATCGGGTCGAGAGCACCGACAAGCGACAGACCCATCGGGCGCATCTTCATGCGCCAAGGACTCTTGTCGCCCTTAGAGTCGAGATAGATGCCGAACTCACCAGAGGCGCCCTCGACAGAGAAGTACCACTGTCCCTCGGGCACCTTGATAATCGGCTTCTGCTTGATGTAGTATTCACCCTCGGGGATATTGTCGATGAGCTGGCCAATAATGTCGAGACTCTGATAAAGCTCTTCTATATGGCACATGTAGCGATCCATAGAGTCGCAACCCGTCTTCGTTATCTCTTTCCACTCCACACGGTCGTACATGTCGTAGGGGTGGCGCTTGCGGGTGTCGTTCTTCCATCCGGCAGCGCGGCCGGCAGGACCGGTAACGCCGTAGTTGATGCAGTCGGCCTTGTCCATGACGCCCACTTTCTCCAAACGCTTGTGGGTGATGACATTGTCGCCGAACACGTCGAGATACTCCTGAATCATCGGACGGAGATACGTGCACAGCTTCTTGGTGTTGGAAACAAAATTTGGGTCGATGTCGTCTTGCAGTCCTCCGATACGGTAGTAGTTCTGAATCAGACGGCCGCCCGTGGTCTCCTCCATGACGTTGAGCACATGCTCACGGTCGCGCATACAGTAGAGGAATGCCGTCAGGGCTCCAAGGTCCTGAGCCGTACATCCAAGATATAGCAAGTGGGAGTCGATACGCTGTAGCTCGTCCATGATGGTGCGGATATACTTGATGCGCTCTGACAGCTCTATGCCCATAGCCTCCTCTATCACTCCCACGAGGGCGTGGCGGTGCATCATCGCCGAGAGATAGTTCAGACGGTCGGTCAATGCGAGGGTCTGAGGATAGGTCATCCCCTCCCACATCTTTTCTATACCGCGGTGGATATAGCCCAGGTGGGGATAGATGCGCTTCACGGTCTCGCCCTCGAGAACGGTCTGCAGACGCAGCACACCGTGGGTTGACGGATGCTGCGGACCAATGTTGATCACGTAGTCGTCGGAAGCGAAAAGAGGGTTTCGCTTCGACTGCAGACAGCCGTTACGGTCGATATAGTATTCCAGTCCGTAGTCTGGCTCCACATCATCGTCCAAAGAGTAAGAGTCGTCGTATTTCCACGACTTGAGGAACGGATGGCCCTTGAAGTCGTTGCGCAGAAACAGACGGCGCATGTCGGGATGTCCGAGGAACACTATGCCGTAGAAGTCGTAAACCTCGCGTTCCAGCAGGTCGGCAACTTTCCACAGCTTCGACACCGTTGGGATATAGCTGATTTCGCGGCCGTCGGTATCGCCGGTTCCGTTGCTCGACATTCCGTCGCCACACACCTGCTTGCGTGCAAGCATCTTCACAGAGCAACGCTCCGAGGTTTCGGTATTCTCAAGGATGTAGATACAGCCAAGGCCCTCGTCGCCGAAATCCTCGCCGACGATGGTCACGAGATAGTCGAAATGCTTCTTCTCCTTGAGATTGGCCATCTCTGAGGAAAACTGGTCGAAATCGAAAATAAGGTTATCTAACTTCATTTTGCTGCCTCCTCTTTCTTTAGTTCGTCAATGAAATTCTCTGGAACGTCGGTCACAACGATTGGCTTCTTCTTCCAGCCCGAGGCGATTGCTTCGTTAGAAAGATTCAGCTCGCGCTCCTCACGCGTCTGCTTGTGGTTGGCACCTCCGAAGAACTTTTCGATCTTTACCTTGCGCTGAAGCTGCATCATGCCGTAGAGGATTGCCTCCGGACGCGGAGGGCAGCCGGGCACATAGACATCGACGGGAACAATCTCATCGATTCCCTTCACCACGTGGTAGCTCGACTTGAACGGTCCGCCGCTGATGGTGCAGCCGCCGACGGCCACGATATACTTCGGCTCGGCCATCTCGTCGTAGAGACGCTTGAAGGCAGGCGCCATCTTGTGGGTGATTGTTCCAGCCACCATGATAAGGTCGGCCTGGCGTGGAGAGTTACGTGTTACTTCAAAACCGAAACGTGAGAAGTCGTAACGCGCACAGCCTACAGCCATGAACTCGATGCCGCAGCATGAGGTGCCGAAGGTGAGCGACCAAAGCGAGTTGGAGCGCCCCCAGTTGATAAGGGCATCGAGGTTGCCGAGAACGACATTCACCCCACCCTCGTGAAGCTCGTCGATCATCTTCTCGAGCGTGGCGTTGTCTTTGAACTCTTCGTATGGAAGAGACTTGATTTTTGGTTTCCTCACTTCCATTCCAACGCTCCTTTCTTCCAGGCGTATGCAAGCCCGAACACTAAAACAACCAAGAAGAACCCGATGCTCAGCAGTGCTGCCGCACCGAACTCCTTAACAACTACCGCCCATGGATAGAGGAAAACAGTTTCCACATCAAACATGAGGAACAGGATGGCAAACAGATAGTAGCCCACATGAATGGGAATCCACGACGAGCCGCGTGTAGGAATACCGCACTCGAAGGGTTCGCCTTTCAGTTTGTTGTAGCTACGAGGTCCGATAAGCTTAGCAACGACGTAAGCCCCAGCCACCAATGTCACAGCCGTCAGAATGACGGTAATCAACAAAGTGAAATTCATAAAAATATAATAATTACAATATTGTATGCTCCATCGAAAAGCGGTGCAAAGGTACTAAAAAAAAACTATATGACTGCAAGAAATATGAAATAAAATAGAAAAGACAATAAAAAAAGTGCAAAGGAACTTTTTCCCTTGCACCTGCTATTTTCATTTAATACTTATCCTTTACTTGTTCTTAGGAAATGCCATATCCGAAAGCTCGATGAAGAAGTCGTAGTTTAAAACCTTAGAAATGCGCATCAACAATCGTGCGTCAAGACTCTTTCTCTTAAAAATGTTGTACACGTTTGTCCTTTCGCATGGAATTAGTTTCGCGAGCTCGCTTGCTGACATACCCTGAGAACGCATAACTTCCTGTATGTGCTTACCTAAATTCATCATATCGTTTTTGTTGTTTTCAAATAAATAACCCAAATCTCACGATGCAAAGGTAAACTTAAAATTTCAATTTGCAAGCATTTAACAATTTTTTTATCTCTAATCAGAATTAATTTCTACACAATGTTAAGCATTATGATACAAAAGAAGCCCTTCAAGTGGATTCTTGATGATTTTCAACTCGTTAAAACCATATTCACTTGCGACATCAGTAAGCAGCTCTTTATAATAATATGCCATGCTCCCAACAAAGCCAAGAGGCTCGCCGACATGTCCGTAATATAAAATGTTTGACTGGAAAAAGCTGCGGAAATTATTTTTTACAAGCTCCTTCAGTTCCGGCTCGCCGATGTTGGCATGTATGAACGGCGAGACAGATGCGAGGAAACGGTTTGCCAAAGGCTCGCGATATACACGGCGGATAACGTCTGCCATCGTCAGACCGCTCTCAGCGAGATATTTCTGGCGGATTGTCTCGGGCAGGCCGCCCTTGAACAGCGCATTCATGAACATGCGTCCGAGTACGGCACCACTACCCTCGTCGCCGAGAATATATCCCAGTGCAGGGACGTTCATGGCAATGTCACGACCGTCGTAATAGCACGAATTTGAGCCTGTGCCGAGTATGCACGCTATGCCCGGCTCACGTCCGCACAGAGCACGCGCAGCACCAAGCAGGTCGCCGTGTGCCTCCACTTTGCCGCACATGGGGATGGCACGCCTGAGAACCGACTCCATCGCCGGTTCCTGCTCAATGGTACAACCGCTGCCGTAGAAATAGACATCCACATCACCTGCCACGTCCAGGCGGGGCAGCAGTTCGGAACGGACCACGTGCTCTATCTCGCCAGCGTCCTGATGAAACGGGTTGATGCCCTGGGTTTCGATTCTCACCGTGACGCTGTCGGGGCTGCTGCCGCTGAGAGCCCACGAAGTCTTTGTGCTTCCGCTGTCGGCTACGAGTATCATTTCACAGCTCCCTCCTTTATATGTATGTCGCGCTGAGGGAACGGAATCTCTATGCCGTTCTTGTTCAGCGTGTCGTAGATACAGGCAACGACGTCGCTGATGACGTAGCTCTTCTTTGGAGCCTCTGCCCATACGAACATCTTGAAATTGACGCTCGAATCGCCAAGCTCGCTGACAACGCTCTTTATCTGCTTGCTGCGGTCAACCCACTTATGCGACAAGGCGGTCACGGCGGCGTTGACAAGTTCCATCACCCTATGGACGTCGCTTCCATACGCCACGCCGAAGGGTATCACGGCAAGCACATAGCCGTGGTTGCGCGTCAGGTTCTTATAGTTCTTGGTGAACAGCTGGCTGTTCTGGAACGAGATCACCTCGCCGTAAAGCGAATCTACCGTGGTGTTGGTATAGCTGATGCTCGTCACACGGCCCATCGTGCCGTCAACTTCTATCCAGTCGCCCACCTTTATCCTGCCTGCCATCAGCGAGATGCCGTAATAGATATTCTCGAGAATGTCTTTCATGGCAAAACCGACACCGGTAGAGAGACCGCCGGAGATTACAACCAACCATGTGTAGCTGACATGCATTATCTTCAACGCGATGATGAACCATGCGCCCCATACTATAACCTGAACCACGTTCTTTGCCATCATCATGCGGCTCTCGGCTGTCGAGGGGTCGGTATGGTCGAAGTGGAGCTTCATCAGGGCCTTCACCGTCTTATTGAGATAATTGAACAGGAACCATAGCGACACGACAACCGACACGCTCATGATGCTCAAGCGGAGATTGTCGAGATTGACATAGTTGCGGTTGAACACATCCCAACAGAGCGAACTCAGGTTGAACACATCGGCTGCCCAGTAGATAGACACCATCACAGAGAGCACGCCCAGCGTGGGCAGTGCAACATTATATACAAGATGAAAAGCCCACGTCTTAGTGATAGGTTTCTCGCTGTAGCGAAGCCTCTGGCCGCGAAGCTTCATCCACTGACTCAGACAGGTGATGGTAAGGATGCACGTCAGCTGCATTATCCACCATATAAGTATCTGTACAGCCAGCAGCGTGTAGCCGGTCCACGAGCACACTATAGCCACCACAAACACCGTGAGCGACATGTAGGTATAGAACATGTCGGAGCGCGGCACGTTATGGTTGTATTTCCTGATGAAATGCCACTGCCACAGTGCGCTCAGCAGCAATATCGGAGGGAAGATGATCGTCACGAGCTCGTTAGGGATAAGCACTATTCGGAAGGCTATCACTAAGAATCCTACCACGAGCAATGGCGAGTAGATGCGGAAGGCGCTGCCTATCTGGCTGCCGCTCACTCTGAGCAACAGCGAGATGAGAATCACGCTCAGCAGCCACGCATACTCCACAAGCAGGTTGCTCGCCATGGCAAGGAAGTTCTGGCCCGTGTTGCGGATGAAGAAGCCGAGGATGATGGCAAAGGTGACCGTGGTGGTGGCCATCGTAATGCTGCTGCGCTTCTTGCTGAACTCTTCGGTCTTCACACGGCTTGGCACGAGATAGCGCATGGCAAGCAGATTGAGCGCAGTGGCAAAGAAAATATAGATGAGGATGACTACGAAGAGCCCGACAATCCATCGCGCGCCCCACTGCGACTCCGACGTATCGGTGCGGAAGTTGTATTTCTTCTTGGTCACGCCGACCATGCTCTGCCAGTTCTGACGGATGTTGCGCATGAGAGTGAAGTAGTCTTCGCCGCCGTTCCTGAAGATACTGGTCTGGATGTCATTGTAGCGTATGTTGGCATAGTCGTTGAGCGAACTGAGGCGGTTCTCGGTCATCTCATAGTATCTGATGTAGTCCTGAAGATTGGAATTGTTCTCCTCAAGGATATTGCGGATGCTCGTGGCAAGGGTGAGACACACGTTGCGGGCCACCTTCGTAGAGTCGGCCATGTCGCTCGTCTGCATTATCTTCAGACTGTATATCAGGCTGTCGTAACGGGCAATGTCAACACTGGAGTTCTTTATGAAGTTCTTTATCGGCAACTGTTCGGCCTGGAACGAACGGTACTGCTCGGTAGCCTCATGGCAGGCGTATGTAAGGTCGAACACATAGTCCTGTTTCTGAGAATAGAGCATCAGTGCATTCTGGTTGCTGCGCTTCATTATCGACATCAGCTGCTGTCCTATCCTGTGGCTCTCCTCGCGGCGAATCTCCATCTGGCCGGTCAGCTCGCGGTGGTAGTCGGTCAGTTCGCGGCGCAGCACGCCAAGGGTTTCGTCGAGATTGCGTTCCTTAAGCACCGCACCGACATCGTGACACACGGCCGTCAACATCAACAATAATATCGCTATCTTCTTCATAACACTACGTCAGCTTCATTTTTTGCGGTGCAAAATTACGAAAAAACGGCCGCATTGCAAAACTATCACCATTTTTTTTGATTATATAGCAACAAAAATGCTGTCGTCAGGAGCGAAGCGGATTCCTGAATCGTGGAAATGCTGTCGTCAGGAGCGAAGCGGATTCATGAATCGTGGAAATGCTGTCGTCGGGAGCGAAGCGGATTCATGAATCGTGGAAATGCCGGCGCGCGGAGCTACGCGAATTCCTGAATCGCGGAAATGCCGGCACGCGGAGCGACGCGAATGACAGAATTACAAAAAAGGGGATGTGCCGATTGTTATGGCACATCCCCTTTGTATTAATCCTATTCTATATAAGAATATTAGAGGTTGAACTTGTAGCCCAGAGTCAGCTGGAATACGCTGTTCTTGCTCTTAGTGTCACTAGCTACCTTTGTAAGACCGAAAGCATAGCGAGCATCAAGAACAATGTTGGCATACTCGTAAGAAATACCTACAGGAATAGAGAAGTCGAATGCCTTTGTGCCGTCAATCTTAGCGCCATCAACTATACCGTTCACCATAGCGAAAGGAGAGTCGAGACCCCACTTCTTGCTTACGAGGAAACCTGGCTGGATACCTGCCTTGACAGCAAGACCCTTTACTACATAGAAGTTAGCAAGGATAGGAATATTGATGTAGTTCATCTTTGCCTTCATGGTATAGTCACCATAAACACCATTCTCATCAACTGCGATGCCTTTTCTCTTTGCGCCCTGCATAGAGTACATGATACCAGCAGAAAGACCGAAACGGTCTGAAATCTGATACATACCCTCAACGCCGAATGCAAAACCTACCTTAGCCTTGCTGTCATCAAACTTGGTAAGCTTGGAAATGTTCATACCAACCTTTGGCTGAATTGAGAATGTTCCTGCTTCGGGTTGTGCACTTGCAGCGACTGTCATCAACAGTGCAACTGCCATCATCATAATCTTTTTCATTTTTTTGTTTATTTTTGTAAATACTGCATGCCCACAAAAGGCATAATTAACTAAATCTGTTGCAAAGTTAAGCATTATTTTTAAACAAGCAAACTTTTTTTGTCTTTTTTTTTAATTTAATGCAAAAAAAAGTAAATCTTGATTTGAAAGAGATATAAAAACAACAAAAAGCCATGCCTGAAACCAGGCATGGCCAACTGTTATTCAATAAGAATTTTATTTGCTCTTTCTTCTTTTTAGAAGTTGTAGTAGAGACCGAACTGGAGGTCGCTACCGTCAACACCGAAGTTGAAGCTTGAGTCCTTACCGCCATCTTTAACCTTTGAATAAACGTAAGAGAGAGCACCGAACTTAGCTACGAAGCTTACCTTCTCGTTCAGGTTAACGGCAACACCAGGATACAGACCTACGCTGAAACCATTTCTCTTTGTAGAGTAATCTACAGCATAAGCACCAAGTGTAGCATCATACTCAGTATCTTTCCATGTAGTCTTTTTGTAGGTGTAAGCCAGACCGAGGTCGCAGAAGAAGTTTACCTTCTCGAGCTTTGCAAAAGTATAACGAAGATAGGGAGCAAAGGTGAAACCGTTTGTCTTTTTATCCTCAACCTTTGAGTAATCATAACCGAGCTGTGCACCTACTGCAAACTTCTCGTTGATGTTGTAGCCAATCTCAGGAAGAATTGAGAATGTTGTGGTCTTTACAGTCTGCTCAACTGTTACAGGCAGATTGTTAATAACTGCGGTAGTAGGAGTAGCTGTCTTGTCGAAGCCAACACCCAGACCACCACCAATGTACCACTGAGCATTCATCGTTGTAGCCATAGCTGCGGCTACGAGAGTCATCATAATCTTTTTCATTTTTCCAATCTTTTAATTGTTTAACTTGCGCCCCCGAAAGGGCATTATCCTTAAATCGGGTGCAAAGGTAGGTATTTTTTGAATAAATGTGAAGAAAGACAAATAAAACTTCAGAAAACACGCACTATACTTGATTAAAATCAATGTTTCCGCACACAAAACCGCTCAAACAGCTGACTAATCATTGACTTTGTACTAAAAAAGCGAAATAATCAGTTAAAGTTATTGCTATTTGAAATAAAATGCGTATTTTTGCAGTTTGAAGAAAAAAGACGAATAAGAGCTATGACAAAACAGATAATAGCCGGGCCGTGCGTAATAGAATCGGAATCGCTGCTTCAGACGGTGGCAGAGCAAATAGTATATATAAATAATGTACGCAATACGGACATTATATTCAAGGCATCGTTCGACAAGGCTAACCGCACAAGCATTAGCTCGTTTCGTGGACCCGGAATAGACCGTGGGCTGCAGATGCTTGCCGACATAAAATCGAAATATGGGCTGCGACTGCTCACCGACATACATGAAAGCTGGCAGGCAGAACCGGTGGGACAGGTGGTAGATGTGATTCAGATTCCGGCATTCCTCTGCCGTCAGACCGACCTGCTCGTGGCTGCCGCCCGAACAGGCAAGACGGTAAACATCAAGAAAGCCCAGTTTCTCAGCGGAAAAGACATGCGCTACCCCGTGGAGAAAGCACGCGACGCAGGAGCCTCTGACGTGTGGCTCACCGAGCGCGGTAACATATACGGCTACAACAACCTCGTGGTTGATTTCAGAAACATCCCCGACATGCTCGACATAGTGCCAACGGTGATTATGGACTGCACCCACAGTGTGCAACGCCCCGGCGGAGCCGGCGGAAAGACCGGCGGCGACCGTCGCTTCGTGCCACAGATGGCTATGGCAGCAAAAGCCTTCGGAGCCACAGGATGGTTCTTCGAGGTGCATCCCGATCCAGACAAGGGCCTGAGCGATGCGGCGAACATGCTTGAGCTCGACAAACTCGACAAGATTGTCGAGGCGCTGACAAACGACTAAGAGAAAAAAGTATGGAAAAATCTAAAGACATAGCGATACGCTGCATACGCGACGAGGCAGAAGCTCTCTTGGGACTGATACCACTGCTCGACGACAACTTCGACAAAGCTGTGGAGCTGATTTACCAGTGCCGCGGAAAGGTGATTGTGACCGGTGTGGGCAAAAGCGGACACATCGGGGCAAAGATAGCGGCAACGCTCTCATCCACCGGCACACCCTCGTTCTTCATCAATCCGCTCGACGTGTTCCACGGCGACCTGGGAGTGATGACCCACGACGACGTGGTGATAGCCATATCCTACTCCGGACATACCGACGAACTGCTGAGATTCATACCGATGGTGCTGCACATGAACATTCCCATCATAGGAATGAGCGGCAACTCTCAGTCGCTGCTTGCCAAATACTCCACATGCCACATCAACGTGAGCGTAAGCAAAGAGGCATGTCCGCTGAACCTCGCACCCACCAGCAGCACCACAGCCACGCTCGCCATGGGCGACGCACTGGCCGTTGCACTGATGGACAAACGCAATTTCCAGCCAAAGGACTTCGCACAGTTCCATCCCGGAGGCTCGCTCGGCAAGCGCCTGCTCACCACAGCCCACGACGTGATGGTGACCGACGACCTACCTACATTCCCACCAGAAATGCACCTCGGCGAAGCTATCATCCACGTGAGCAAAGGCAAGCTGGGACTGGGTGTGGCTATTAAAGAGGGGGTCATCGTGGGAATGATCACCGACGGCGACATACGCCGTGCCATGGAGAAATGGCAGGCACAATTCTTCGACCGCACCGTGGGCGACATCATGACACGCAATCCCAAGACAGTGGGTCCGACAGCCAAGATTTCCGAAATACAGAAAATTATGAACCGGCATAAGATACACAACGTGCTGGTTGTTGACTCCGGCAGGCATCTGCTCGGAATCGTTGACAGCTATGCATGCGCACTTTGAACAGACAGATATGAAACAAGTTAGAAACATATTGATGATTATGCTGCTACTTATCTCGATGGCAGCAACGGGAGCATACATATTCAAGACACTCGATGCCCGAAACGGGCTTACGAGCAGCCAGATAAACTGCATACTGAAAGACAAGAAAGGCTTCGTATGGTTCGGAACCCCGTCGGGGCTATACAGATACGACGGATATGTGTTCAAGAACTTCCAGAGCAACTCGCGCGACGGTTCGTCGCTGCCCGACAGCTATATCGAAAGCATTCAGGAGGCTTTCGACGGCACACTGTGGGTGAAGACCGAGATAGGCTACTGCGTATATCATCCGCAGAGCGAGACCTTTGAACGCGACATGCGGCAAGTGCTCGCAAGGATGGGTATCAATGGTGAGCCTGACGTCATATACATCGACACAAGAAACAACATGTGGCTGTCGGTACCCGGACGGGGCGTCTTCGCCTACGACATGCAACAGCAGCTTCTCTACGAGTTCGCATATACCAACGACTCACGCGGAATACCACAAGGCAACATCGTGAGCATCAACGAATGTCACGACGGTGCAGTATTCGTATATGACGACCTCACGCTGGCATGTTGCGACATCAAGCACCAGCAGCGCACCCTGTGGATAAACAATGAGGCAGCCAAGAAAGGACTGCGCAAGACAAATACCCTGAAAGCCTTTGCCGACCAAATGGACAACATCTGGGTTTACGGCCAGGGCACGCTCATGATTTACTCCAAGAAGACCGGCACGTGGAACTACTCCATCGGCGAGCAGTTCGGAATGACGGGCGTGGGAGTTGACCGCTCAGTAAATGCCATCGCAGGCGACCACAACGGCAATATCTGGATAGGCACCGACAACCTAGGGCTGATACGTATGAACGTCAACAACCATACGCCGGAGTTCGTGCGTCCAAGAAGCATCAACGAAAGGACGGGCAGCAGTGCAGAAGCCGAGGCCGTCGGCATACACAGCCTGTATGTTGACGACACCGACCTGCTGTGGGTAGGCACAGAACGCCAGGGAGTGGCATACTATGGGAAGAACATCTACAAGTTCGACTCGAAGCTCATAGGCGATGTCAGCGCCATCACGCAGACGGCAGACAGCACGCTGTGGTACGGAACGTCGAACAAAGGTATCGTGGGATACGAAGGACCGCTCGCCAGCCTGAAAATCTCAGCACTGGAAACCACTCCCGACGGCAGCCTGTGGGTGGGCTACAAAAACAACGGCCTGAGCCGCCTGAAAAACGGAGCGACAAGCTTCTACAGCGTTGCCAAGGACAGTATGCGCACACTTATCAACGACAATGTCAACGACCTGTGCAAGGACAAGACCGGCAACCTGTGGATAGCCACCAACGGCGGACTTCAGGTGTTCAACCCACGCATGAACGCATTCTCAAGCTACACCAAGGAGAACGGCAAACTGAAGACGAACATCACTACATGCCTGTTCTACGGAAGCAACAACAATATGTTCATCGGAACAAACGAGGGCCTGATAATACTGAATCTCTCTACCACAGAACAAGTAATCCTGACTGGTAACAGAACTAATCTGGAAACATTCACCAACAACTATATAAGCCAGGTGATGGAAGACTCAAGAGGGCTTGTATGGGTAGGAACACGCGAAGGCCTGAACATCCTGAACATGCAAAACGACAAGCTGAGCCAGATTACCGAGAAGGATGGTCTGTGCAACAATAACATCTGCGGCATCACCGAGGATAAGAACCACAATATATGGATAACCACGAGCAACGGAGTATGCCGCATCGTGGCACAGCGCGACCATGTGTCGGGCGAGTACAACTTCGGGCTTTACAACTACAGTATATATGACGGACTGCAAAGCAACGAGTTCAACCCAGGCGCGATATTCATCACCAACAGCGGCGATGTAATCATGGGCGGTCTCTATGGTGTGAACGCGGTGAAGCACCAGCAGAAAAACGAGAAAGCGTCACTGCCCAAAGTGATGCTCACCCAACTCATGGTAGGCGAGGAAGAGATCCTCACCGGCCACAGCTACGACGGCCTCGTAATCCTGCCGCAAGCACTGAACGAAAGCTCGCACATCGAGCTGAACAACTCGCAGAACACCTTTACCATTAAGTTTGCGGCAGGTAACTACAATCAAGGCGAACGCCTTCAGTTCATGTATCTTATGGAAGGCTACGACGACCGGTGGCACAACGGCGACGCTCTTACACACGGCGTTACGTTCGAGAATCTGCCGAGCGGCGACTATGTGCTCCATGTGAAAGCTATCAATGGCGACGGCGACATCAGCAATCAGGAACGGACACTTCACATAACAATAAATTCCCCATGGTGGTTATCGTGGTGGATGATTTGCTTTTATGCCATTGTCATCCTCGTATCACTGTATATGTGGAAATTTGGCATCGACAAGATTCGCGAAATATGGAAGCGGAAGAAAACAGTCATCGACGAGCTGAAGATACAGCGCGAGGAGATAAAGCAGACCAGCGAAGACCTGCGCCAGCCAATGGCACGCATGACAACCATCATCGGCAATCTGTCGGAAACGGAACAGACCGTCGAGGCGCAGGAGCAGCTAAATGCGCTGCACTTCCAGATGCTGCAGATTATCACCCGACTCACCGAGATGCAGTCAACGCTTGAGAACCCTGTTGCCAAGGCAGAAAACTCTGCAAATACGCGCATGGAGCTCGCCGGCACCGACGATGGAAGCATCGCTATCGACGGCACGGAACTCACGAGCCTGCGTCCGAGAGTGCGCAAGGACAGTATTACGCTACAGTATGTCATTGCATTTGTTGACGACAACCGTGAGTTCACCAAGATAGTGAAGAAGCATCTCGAGGTAATCTACGACATACATATCTACAACGATATTGCCACGCTGCTGAAAGACATCGGACATCTGAAGCCAAATATCATCATCTGCAAGCAAGACATGCCGGGGATGACGGGCAGCGAGCTGTGCAACAAGCTCAAGAGCGACCCTGCAACCGACGGAATAAAATTCGTGCTCGTCACCGACCATGTGATGAGCCAGACAGAACAGCAAGATCAGAACATCACAGTGGCAGCCGACGATATGCTGTCGAAGCCCTTCAACGTACAAGAGACCGTCATGCGCATCAACAAGCTGCTCGGCCTGGCTCCCACCGAGTCGCTGCAAGACGTCATCGAGGGCAGTGAGACACGCCGTCTGGAAGAACGCAATTCGAGCATGACTACCGCCACTATCAGCTATGGTGAGATACGCGCTAACGACGCTGAAGCCCTGCATCAAGACGACGAATTGCGGCATCATGCCGACGACGCAACGGCGAATAAAGGCGACAGCGAGACAAACCTGCATAACATGTATTACGGTGAGAAGACCATCGGCGACTACAGCATGAGCAACGACATGGAGCAGCGGCTGATGAAGAACATGGAACAATATGTAATCCAGAACATGAGCCGAGGTGCCATCTCGCTTGAAGACTTGGCATCGGCAATGGGAATGGGACGCGTACCGCTGTTCCACAAGATACGCACAATAACCAACAAGACCCCGGCGGAATACATTCGCGACCTGCGCCTTCGCCATGCCTGCACGCTGCTTGAGCGCACGGATGTCAACATGAGCGAGCTTGCCATCAACATCGGTTTCCAGACCGCCGACAACTTTATCAACATCTTCAAGGAGAAGTATGGCATTACACCTCTGGAATACAGGATGAAGTTCAGAAAAGGGTAAGAAAATAACAAATGGAATAAGGTAAAAGATTAAGAATAAAATTGAAGAGTATTAGGTTTGTCTGTTTTATTGCTTGTCTCTCAACAGCTTCGTCGGTAGCAGCAGAGACAAGCGACTCGACTATAGTGCGTCTGCTGAGAAACGAAGGCATAACGTTTTCACACGACAATAATGTGAAACTCCTGACAACAGGGCAGGAGAAGTTCGACGACATGTTCAGTGCCATACGCCAGGCACGCAGTTCGGTACATCTGGAGTATTTCAATTTCCGCAACGACTCGATAGCAATGGAGCTGTTCCATATCCTTGCCGAAAAAGCCAGAGAGGGCGTTGAGATACGGGCATTGTACGACGACTTCGGAAACATGTCGAACAACCGACCTCTGAAGCGCCACCATCTCGACTCGCTGCGTGCACTGGGAATAAATATCCATGCGTTTATGCCAATAAAGTTCCCATGGATTCACTGCTATTTCCACCGCGACCACCGCAAGATAGTAGTTATCGACGGCAAGATAGCCTATACCGGAGGCATGAACGTTGCCGACTATTATATCAAAGGCACCGAGGTGGTCGGCGAGTGGCACGACATGCACTGCCGCATCGAAGGCGAGGAGGTGAACACGCTGCAGCGCATCTTCCGACGCATGTGGAAGAAAGTGACAGGCGAGGATTTCTCAGGTCCGCAGTACTACCGTGGCTACACTACCCCCTCCTACTTCACCGGCAAGCTGCCACAGGGCCACAAGATGGTAGGCATCATCAACCGCGAACCGTACCGCTCACCTGCCATCATGCGACGTTTCTATTGCGGTGCCATCGATGCAGCCCGCGACAGTATAAAGCTCATCAATCCTTACTTCTGCCTGATACCATGCATCAGCCGTGCACTGAAGCGTGCCATTAGCCGTGGGGTCAAGGTTGAGCTGATGATTGCCGCCAACAGCGACATCCCTATTACTCCCGATGCAGCTTTCCTCAACATGTACCGTCTGATGAAGCGCGGAGCCAGGGTGTTCATCTATCAGGGCGGCTTTCATCATACAAAAGTAATAATGGTAGATGGACGCTTCTGCACTGTAGGTTCCACCAATCTCGATGCCCGTTCGCTACGACATGACTACGAAGAGAACGCGGTTATCATCGACCCTGCTACCACTCACGAGCTGGAGCAGTTGTTCGAGCGCGACAAGCGTCGGTCGTTTGTGCTTACCAAAGAGTCGTGGAATCGCTGGCGTTCTGCTAAAGACAAATTTATTGGATATTTCGGAAAGCTTATATCTTTTTTGATGTGACGAGTGCTACGGCATCCGACATCAGCTTCCTTTCGTCGCTACCTATCCCGAGCCTGTCGAGGAATTCTATTTCCGGATACAATAATGACTGTACACGGCTGAAATCATCTTCAGAGGCATCATCATCATGTGTTGTCCCTAACGATTTGTACAGACATTCGGCAGCCTTGCGCCTGTTGCCCTCTGCCCAATAGCAAAAGGCGTGATTCAGCCAGTCGGTCTTATCGGCACCGTCGCCACTGCACAGCTTTTCATACAGCTTGTGAGCCTGCCGGTATTTGCCTGTTGCCGTAAGTGCTCTTGCAAGCACGCGATTGATGTCGTCACGTTCGGGATTCTCCAGATTCAGCTTGAAGAGAGTATTGAGCGCCTCGCTCTCCCTGCCGAGATTGACGAGCGACGCACACCACCCCAGAAGCCGGTTCCTGGTCTCCTTCACTCCAAGAAGTTCAGTGAATGCCTCAAGCGCTCTGTCATAGTATCCGGCGGCAAACGACAATCGGGCAATGGCAGCAGTAGCGGGCACGTCGGGATGAGTGTCGGCCAGACTCTCGGCGCGGCTATATGATTCGAGCGGCCATGGCCGCAAATCCTGGCCTTTTTTATGTGACTGCATCCAATAATTTTCGCCAATCTTTCCCTTCAAAATCCAGTAGTTGTATCCCTGCTGTTCGCGGCTTACGTTGTTAAGTACTCTGTCGGCGTACTCTAATGCTCCCTTCTTTACATAAAATGCAGCCATTTCGGTCATACGGCTTTCCATCCTGGTTGAATGCAACATGCTGTTTGCAAGAATCTCGCATGGCAATTCCGACGTGCCAAGGTCGATACTCGACTGCCAATCCTTCATCTCAAAAGGACTCTCCAACAGTTGCCGGCCACTATAAAGCATGAAGAATCTGTAGAGGCTCTGCACATACATCCGTCTCACATACGATGCAGAGTTGTCGTCGGGCATGAAGTCCATGGCATCTCTGAGTTCGCCGCTCTTCATCATTCCGAGAATACTCTCTGGCACCCGTCGGATGATTTGCGAAAAAGCTAATAAAAACGAGTATTTGTCGCTATCGCAAAAGGCTCCATGGTTGAGTATCGTACTGAGAAAGGAGCGATAGTCGTCGTTGTTCATGATGTCGCGAACCTGCGGATGGTTGTCGTAGAACGGAATAAACCAGTTGATGGCTCTTGAGAAAAAGGGCAGCACCTTCGTTCTGGCAAATCCGCCATAATAGATGTCAACACCCTCTTTTATCATATTCTTCATCCGCTCCACGCTCTCTTCGAGCCGCTCCATCTTCTCTTCCTGAGCCTCGGGATGAAGTATGTTCTCGAGTTCATCCTCTTCTTCCTCTATTATTCCGTCGGTTGTCGCCCTGATGTTGCTGTTGTTGATTATATCAGGCATTATCTCCTTCTGAATGACAGAATTGTCGGCAACAGCACGGGAGCAGAAAAAGAGTTGCATATTCAGCTCCACAAGCTCGTTGCACGTCTCTTCGTCGTCAACAACATTGTCAACGACAGTCTTTATCTCAGGAAATAAGTCAGCCAAATCGTTTCTGAGCGTCAGCGCCCATGCTACGAGAGCTCTTTGTCTCACGTCGTTGTCGGTGCTCTTGCGGTAGATGTTTACAAGGAGCCTGAACTTTCTTGGATCGAACACACACTGCAGCGACAACATCAGAGCCGATACTATCGTCTGGCACGCCACACTGTCGAGCATACCTCCAAGCAGGCGCTGCTCCATGTCGTCGGCCAATGCCTGATTCCACGTCGTACTTGTCCATATCTTGCTGAATAGCATCTCCAGCGTGTTGAAATATGTTTCCGACAGAGTTTTGGCACGGCTCTCGCGCTCCTGATGAGGAGCCAGTTCGAGCAGCACCTGGTCGGCAAGCGTCTTCTCAAGCATGGCGAACAGTTCGTCGTATTCGTGCTTCTTCCCCACGGTGTAGGCATTGGCAAACTGGGGTATGTACTTACAATTTATATGTATCCTGAAATCAGACAACATACGATACATCCTGTTTATCAGCGATTCGCTGACGGAGTTCAGATGAGGGTCGTCAATACCGTCGGCCCAGTACTTCATCATCATCGCATATGAGTCGTCTATACTCTCTATCTCGCTTCTAAGTCCCAGTTCGGGAAAACGCACGTCAATATTATAAAGAGCATTAATTACTGTAAGGAATGAACGTCGTTTAAGTTTGTCGATACAGTCATAATACTCTTCTGCGTAATCTTTGTAATCCATGATGCTCTCTACCTACAGATTGTTGATCCATTTTTCTGCCGCTTGTATATCCTTTTCCCGTGGCCCCTGCGCATGTGTGAACTTAAAGTCGGCAGTTACGGAGTCGGCATACTGTTCCTTCACCTTGCAGTATCTCACTAATAGTTGACTATAGTGGCCCAGTCCGTTTTTGTTTATCGAGTCACATGCGGCGTTATATCCCTTCACGAAGGCATCCACCTGCTTTTTCCTTTCCAAGGTCTTGACGGCATTCGTAGCGAATGCCACCACGCCCATCTGCATATCGAGCTTTCGGGTGTCGAGTAGCACGCGGTTTCTGTTAATCCTTGCTATCGACGATTGCGGCTCGGGCAGCACAAGGGCATCCATCTGATTGTTCTCAAGCATGTTCAGGCGCAACGGCACGTTGTTGATCTGTATGAAAAAGACTCTCTCGGCCGGTATCTTGACACTGTCGGCAGCCTTGGATGCAATGGCGTGCGTAACCGAGAAACGTGCCATGGCAATCATCTTGTCGTCCAACTGTTTCAGTTCTCGTATTCTGGCATTTCGGTTGGTTATAAGTTGCCAGTATTGCCCTGTCGCTATCTTATATGTCAGTGCAAACCCTTTCTGCTTCATCCGCTCGCCGCGTATCAGGTCGGTGACCATTCCTTCGACCTGTCCCTTTCGCAAGGCATCCTCGGCAGTGATCTGACCATTGTATTCCTTCAGCCTTATGTCGCACTTCAGCGTATCGAAGAGATGCAGTTCCTTTGCCACAAACAGAGGCATACAATCGAGCGTGGGCAGCACGGCAATCTTCAGGGCGGCAGAGTCTTCGCGGGCCATGGCAAGCTTCTGCTCCTTGGAAATGTGAAGCTTCTGCTCCTCCGACTCTGAGCAGGCCCATAGCAGAACTACTGCACAAAATATGACAAGAATCTTTCTCATGACAGCGCAAAGTTACTACTTTTTGCAGAAACAACAAAATATATCATGCATTTTCGCTTTATTTTTATTATCTTTGCAGCCGTAAAGAATAAAAATTATGGCTAAAGACAAGACTGCATACGTATGTGAAAACTGCGGACAGGAATCGCCCAAATGGGTAGGAAAATGCCCGAGCTGCGGCCAGTGGAACACCTTCAAAGAGATACGCATCACGAGCGACAGCGGCACGTCAGCGGCACGCCACGCGGCAGCAACCATCCGCAACGGCCGCGCATCAAACGGCAACGCTCCTGTTCGTCTGAAGGACATTCCGTCGCACGACCTGCCGCGTATCGACATGCACGACGGTGAGCTGAACCGCGTGCTCGGTGGCGGGCTCGTGCCAGGCAGTATCGTGTTGATCGGTGGTGAGCCCGGCATCGGCAAATCGACGCTTACGCTCCAGACCGTACTCAGCATCTGCGACATGAAGATTCTCTACGTCAGCGGCGAGGAGAGTGCCCACCAGCTGAAGATGCGAGCCGAACGCATTAACCGCCAGCTCAGCGACAATGTGCTGATACTTACCGAGACATCGCTTGAGAATATTTTCGCCCAGATAAAAGAAGTGCAGCCGGAGTTGGTTGTCATCGACTCGATTCAGACAATCGAGACCGAAGAGGTTGAATCGAGTGCAGGCAGCGTAAGCCAGGTGCGCGAGTGTGCATCTGCACTGCTACGCTTTGCCAAGTCGAGCGGCGTTCCGGTGATTCTCATCGGACACATAAATAAGGAGGGCACGCTTGCCGGTCCGAAGATATTGGAACACATCGTTGACACGGTGATACAGTTTGAGGGCGATCAGCACTACATGTACCGCATACTGCGCAGTATCAAGAACCGATTCGGCAGCACGTCGGAACTGGGAATCTACGAAATGCTTCACGACGGTCTGCGCCAGGTTGCCAATCCATCGGAGCTACTTCTGACGCAAGGCCACGATGAACTGTCGGGTATTGCCATCAGTGCAGCCATCGAGGGTGTGCGTCCTTTCCTTATGGAGACTCAGGCCCTTGTGTCGAGTGCCGCCTACGGCACACCGCAACGTTCGGCCACGGGTTTCGACCAGCGGCGTCTGAACATGCTGCTTGCCGTGCTTGAAAAGCGCGTGGGATTCAAGCTGATGCAAAAAGACGTGTTCCTCAACATTGCCGGCGGACTGCGCGTCACCGACCTGGCTATGGATCTGAGCGTCATTGCCGCTGTTCTGTCGTCGAACGTTGATACACCCATCGATAGCGGATGGTGCATGTGTGGCGAGGTAGGCCTCAGTGGTGAAGTACGGCCCGTGAGCCGCATCGACCAGCGCATTGCCGAGGCAGAAAAGCTGGGGTTCACCGACATCATCATCCCGAAATACAATGCCAGCAGTCTGAACAGCAAGAAATATTCTATCCGTCTCCACCCGGTGCGCAAGGTGGAGGAAGCACTACGCGCACTGTTCGGCTGATACGATTATAATCCTCGTGCTTTCCAGATACGATCCTTTGCGTCGTTTATTTCCTGGAATTTCTTCTCTGCTGCACGGCGTACATCCTCGCCAAGAGCCGCCACGCGGTCGGGATGATGCTTCAGGGCAAGACTGCGGTAAGCCTTGCGTAACTCGTCGTCGGTGGCATCCGCATTTACGCCGAGCACCTTGTAGGCATCATCGAGCGAACTCCCACCCATGCCAAGCATAGAGTCGATATTCCGCTCGTCGATGCCGAGCCAAACCGCACATTGTTTTAATGCACTGACCTCGGAGGGGTCAACCTTGTTGTCGGCCTTGGCAATCATCACGAGGAAGTTGAGCATCTGCAGGCGCTGGCTCTCGTCCATATTGCGTGCCATCTGTCCGCAGCACTGTCTCACGATGTCCTGAAACTCGTATGCCCCCATGCGCTTCTGCTGGTCGAACAGCTTTCGCAGGATGTCGTTGCCCTGCTGTTCTGCCGACGCGCCGAAGTTCTGACGCAGTATTCCGCGCACCAGTTCCATCTCGGAGTGCATCACCTTGCCGTCGGAACGTATGATATACGATGCAAGCACAAGCATAGAGAAGAGAAAGCTGTTGCGTTGCCCCTCGTCGTACTGAGGCTTGGCATTAAAAGCACTGTCGCCGTATGTGCCGGAATTGTCGGCAGTGTTCACCGAGTCCATCATCCCGTCGAATACACTGCCGAGAACGACACCTGCCAGCGCCCCTAACGGTCCGGCAGTCATGAATCCCAGGATGCCTCCTATCCACTTTCCTAATGCCATATCTACCTTCTTATTTCAATGTCTCGTTTCACGTTATTACGAATCTTGGTGAGATACTGTTTCATTCCAGCAGCATCCTTTGAGTCAATGATTTCGAGCAGTTCCTTCAACTCTGTCCGAATCTGCGACACCTGGTCGTGGGTATAAGGGTTGAAGAGTATCTCCTGCAGCAGGAAATCGTCTTCGTTGAGCACTCCCTTGGCAATCTTCATGTGACGCTTGAAGGTGGTGCCAGGAGCGTCCTGATGCTTCATCACAGCAGCAAAGACGAAGGTGGATACGAACGGAATAGAAAGCGAGTATGCCACCGTCTTGTCGTGCTCCTCGAAAGTGTATTCGTAGATGTTGAGCCCGAGCCGCTGGTAGAGATCCTTGAAGAAGATGCGCCCCATGTAGTCGCCTTCGGTGATTATTATGGCATTCTCCTCAGACAGTTGCTGAAGGTTGGCAAACGTAGGTCCGAACATAGGATGGGTGCTGACGTATGGATGTCCTGTCTCGCCGTAGAACTCCTTCAGATTTGTTTTCACCGAGGATATGTCGCTGATGATACACTCATCTGTAAGATAAGGCAACACCTCCTTGAACGCAGGAATGGTGTATTTCACCGTCACGGCGTTGATTACGAGTTCCGGACGGAATTCTCTTATTTCCTCAAGCTCAGTGAAACGCTGGCAGTTGTATGTGAAGCGCATCCGCTTGGGATCTTTCTCATACACCCCCACCTCGTGTTCAAAGCTCAGCAGGTCGATGAAGAAACTACCCATCTTTCCTGCACCCAATACCAATATTTTCATCTCTTTCACTTGTTAATGATTTCTATTTGCTGGCGCACGCTCTCCTCATGGATGTGCTCGAACACCTGCGCGATGAACTGAGGATCCATACCGCAGAGTGCTCCTTGGGCTCCGCGCTTGTTGAGGATTTCGTTGTAACGGCCGGTCTGCAGCACTGTCATGTTGTGCTCTTTCTTGTATTGCCCTATCTCGCGACATACTCGCATACGCTTTGCCAGGACGTCCATCAGCTCGTTGTCGAGCGAGTCGATCTGCTTGCGCAGTTCAGTAATACCCTCTGTGGTACCGTTTTCGTCGCGGATGACGAGCAACGACAATATATAGTCGAGCACTTCGGGCGTCACCTGTTGCTTAGCGTCGCTCCACGCCTTGTCGGGATCGCAGTGGCTCTCGACAATCAGTCCGTCGAATCCGAGATCCATAGCCTGCTGACAGAGCGGTGCTATCAGTTCGCGGCGCCCTCCGATATGACTGGGGTCGGAGATAATCGGCAAGTCGGGTATGCGGCGGCGCAATTCTATTGGGATCTGCCACATGGGGAGATTACGATAGATGGTTTTGTCGTAGCTTGAGAATCCGCGGTGTATAGCTCCCAGACGCTTGATGCCGGCCTGATTGAGCCGCTCCATCGCTCCGATCCACAGTTCGAGGTCAGGATTGACGGGGTTTTTCACAAACACAGGCATGTCAACGCCCCTTAGGGCATCGGCCAGTGCCTGCATAGCAAAGGGATTGGCTGTGGTGCGTGCTCCGATCCACAATATGTCGATACCGTATTTCAAAGCCAGCTCCACATGTTCAGGCGTTGCCACCTCTGTAGATACCAGCATACCCGTTTCTTCCTTCACGCGTTTCATCCACGGAAGGGCTTTCTCGCCATTACCTTCGAAGCCGCCGGGTTTGGTACGAGGTTTCCACACTCCTGCACGGAAATTGTGGCAGCCTTTCATTGCCAGCTCACGTGCTGTTGTCATCACTTGCTCTTCGGTCTCTGCCGAACATGGGCCTGCTATCACGAACGGACGCTCATTGTCGCTCGGAAGGTTCAGTTTCGTTAAATCTAATTCCATAGTTTATATCTTGAAAATTTGTTCTATTCTGCACAATGCTGCTTTCAGTTTCTCTTCCTTGGCACAGAGGCTGATGCGGATGTAGCGGTCTCCGTTGCTTCCGAAGATGAAACCGGGAGTGATGAAGACTCGTGCCTCGTGTAGCACACGCTCTGTCAGTTCCTCACAGTTACTGTAATTGTCGGGAATGCGCCCCCAGAGGAACATCCCCACCTGTTCTGTATCGTATCTGCATCCGAGCACATCCATTATCCTCTCCGCATATTTACGGCGGGCCCGGTAGCGTTCGATGTTCGCCACACGGTGCCATTCGTCGCTGTTTCGGTAAGCCTCGGCTGCAGCCAACTGCAGTCCACGGAAAGTTCCCGACTCAATGTTCGACTGCACCTTGAGTATCCACGAGATGAACTGCGCATTCGATGCACACATTCCTACTCTCCAGCCAGGCATGTTATGACTTTTCGACATCGAGTTGAGTTCAATGCAGCATTCTTTTGCTTGCGGCACCTGCATCAGCGAGATAGGATGCTCGTTGATGATAAAGCTGTATGGATTGTCGTTCACAACCACGATGTCATGCTCGTGGGCGAACTTCACCAGTCGCTCGTATGTCTCCATGCGTGCATTGCCTCCCGTTGGCATATTCGGATAGTTTGTCCACATCAGTTTCACGCGACTGAGATCCATCTTCTCCAGTTCGTCGAAGTCAGGCTGCCAGCCGTTGTCTTCACGCAGGTCGTAGTTTACTATTTTTGCCCCGAGAATCTTGCTCAGCGACGTGTAGGTGGGATAGCCTGGATTGGGCACGAGCACTTCGTCGCCGGGGTTTACGAAAGCCAGCGTAATGTGGAGTATTCCCTCCTTGCTTCCGATGAGCGGCAGCAGTTCCGACCTGGCGTCGAGCTCAACTCCATACCAGCGCTTATAAAATCCCGCCATTGCCTCGCGCAGCTCGGGTGTGCCTTGCGTCGGCTGATAGCCGTGAGCATCTGGCTGATGTGCCACCTCGCACAGTTTCTCTATCGTCTGTTCCGATGGCGGCATGTCGGGACTGCCTATCGCGAGGCTTATGATATCCTTACCTTCGGCGTTCATCTGCGCCACTTCCTTCAGCTTGCGGCTGAAATAATATTCACTGACCAAGCTTAGTCTCTCTGCCGGTTGTATCATAATTCTTGATTCTTATTTCTTAATTCTTAACTAATCATTATTCATCACACTCCCTTGTATTCTCCCAATATTCTCATGTCTTTCGTCAGCGGAATGAGCGCATCGATTGACTGACGGTATCGCGTCAGATTGTCATAGGTCACATCGACATAGAACAGGTATTCCCACTCATGTCCGATAATCGGCAGCGACTGGATTTTGGTGAGGTTCACCTTATAGAAAGAGAGAATGCTGAGCACCATTGACAGCGAACCTTGCTCATGGGGCAGTGAAAATACGAGGCTCGCCTTGTCGGTCTTCTCCAGCGAGCGAAGCAGGTCGGCTTTCTGGGGAGCACAGCATACGAGAAAGCGCGTGAAATTGTGCTTATTATCCTCTATACTGTCTTCCAGCACCTTCAGCCCGTAGAGCCGTGCTGCAGAAGAGTTGCAGATGGCCGCCCACCCCTTGCACTGATGCTCTGCTATATACTGCGCACTTCCTGCCGTATCCTCTGCCTCGACAGCCTTCAGCTCAGGATGCAATGCCAGATAGTTTCGACACTGCATCAGAGCTACCGGATGCGAATGCACCTCGCGGATTGTTGTCCAGTCGTCTTCGGGCAGACAGCAGATGCAGTGCTCGATGTGTAGTTTATGCTCGCCTACTACTGTCGTCCCGCTGTCGCGCAGCAGCTCATAGTTGTGCAGCAGGCTGCCCGCAATTGTGTTCTCTATCGCCGCCATGCCGATCACGGTCGGGTCGCGCCTGATGTTGTCATACACCTGCTCAAAGGTAGAGCAGCAGATTATCTGTATCTGCTCACCCTCGAAATACTGATGGGCAGCAATGTCGTGAAACGACCCTATCTCGCCTTGTATCGCTATTCTCCGCATAATTATCAACTCTTATCTCTTAACTATTTACTTTTGATTTTTATTCCTAACTTGAAAAAAGCCCGCCTTCACTTTTGTGAAGCGGGCTCGTATAATTTTCATTCTTCAATGTTTAATGTTCAATTAACATACGCATCTTCCCGCTTCACAGTTCTCTGCAAAGTAAAAATAAAAGTAGTAGAAAGATGCGCTAAAATTCTTCATATTGCTATCAGTTTTCTTTTTTTCGCCGCAAATTTATAACAATTTCCCGAAATCGCCAAACTTTTTATTGTTTTTTTTGCTTGTTCGCATATTTTTATTAATTTTGCATTCATAAAAATAATATAGTAAAGACAATAAAACTGAATTTTTTTAACTATGGGCAAGATTAAGACTATTGGTATCCTGACGTCGGGCGGCGATGCTCCCGGCATGAATGCTGCAATACGTGCCGTGACGCGTTCAGGCATTTACAACCAGTTTAAAATCAAGGGCATCTATCGTGGTTTCGACGGTCTCATCAAAGGCGAGGTGAAGGACTTCACTACTGAGGACGTCAGTGGCATCATCACCCGTGGCGGCACCATTTTGAAGACGGCCCGCTCAAAGGAGTTCATGACCCCCGAAGGCCGTCAGCAGGCCTATGAGACCTGCCGGCAGCAAGGCATCGATGCGCTGGTGGTAATCGGTGGCAACGGCTCGCTGACAGGTGCATGGAACTTCGGCATTGAGCACGACTTCCCCGTCATCGGTCTGCCAGGCACCATTGACAACGACCTATATGGCACCGACGCTACTATAGGCTACGACACTACGATGAACACCATAATGGAGTGTGTTGACCGCATCCGCGACACGGCCAACTCTCACGAACGGATCTTCTTCGTTGAGGTAATGGGACGCGATGCCGGTTTCTTGGCCCAGAACTGTGCCATCGCCTGCGGAGCCGAGGCAGCCATCGTACCCGAAGAATCAACCGACGTTGACCAGCTGGCTGCCTTCATGGGCCGCGGCATCCGCAAGTCGAAAAAATCGTGCATCGTCATCGTCTCGGAGAGTCCGAAGTGCGGCGCCCTTTACTATGCCGACCGCGTGAGGAACGAGTTCCCGGAGTTCGACGTGCGCGTATCCATTCTCGGCCATCTGCAGCGCGGAGGCTCTCCTTCTGCTCGCGACCGCATTCTGGCCAGTTGCATGGGCGTAGGAGCAATCGAGGCCATATTGCAGGGCCAGCGCAACGTCATGATCGGCTACCGCATGAACGAGATTGTATATGTGCCCTTTTCAGAGTGCATACGTACTGACAAGCGTTTCGACAAACGGCTCATCACCGTACTTGACGAACTGAGCATATAGCGGTATTGCACAGTGACACGCAAAGCATGAAAATCATTCACACCGCTGACCTGCATTTAGGGCAGATTATTTACCAGAACTACGACCGCAGCGACGAGCATCATTGGTTTTTCAGGCAATTGGAACAATGGTGCCGTGAGGAACAGCCCGATGCTCTGCTGGTCAGCGGTGACGTGTTCGACATACAACAGCCGTCGGCAACGGTAAAGAAAGCTTTTACCGACTATTTTGTCAGGCTTCACCAGACTTGCCCGCAGATGGCCATTGTCATCACTGCAGGCAACCACGACTCTGCCTCGCGCATTCAGGCAGAGCAAGCGATATGGCAGCTGGCCAATGTACATATAATAGGTGTGCCTCCAGCCTACAACTGCCTCGAATCGCCTGATGTATGGCAGCATCAATATATCATCAGACTCAAAAGCGGCTACATCGTCGCTCTGCCATACATGACAAACGAACGCCGACAAGTCATACAGTCAATCCTCGACAAAGTGAGCGATGACAACACCATAGGCCTGCCCGTCGTAATGATGGCTCACCAGGCCGTGACAGGTGTTGACGTCAGCGGCCACGACTTCGAGATAGGCAAACTGAAGACTCAGGACGCCGGCTCGTTCGGCAGAGGCTTCGACTATCTGGCGCTGGGACACATCCACAAACCCCAGACGCTTGGCCATCAGGACGACTGTATGAGCGCGTCGGTGGAATATCGATCGCCCGTCGTAAGATATTCGGGCAGTGCGCTCCATGTCAGCTGCGACGAGAACTATCCCCACACAGTAAGCCTCGTTGAGATAGAGTGTCACAATGGCAAGGTAGGCATTCGCCAGCTGCGTATCGACGAGCTGCGCCACTTCTACACATTGCCCTCCGACGGAACTTCGTTCAACTCGGCCGACGAAGCTGTAGAATCGCTGAAGCAATTTGTCAATGAGGGTGAGCGTGGTTACATACGTTTTCGTTTCGACCACACCGCAAACCTGCCGTCAAACTTCAGTCAGATGGTATATGACGCACTGCAACCCTACGGCGACGAATGGCGTTACAACCCCAAGATACTATGGACTGGCACAGACGAAGCCGGCCAGCAAGAGAAGGAAGAGCTGGTATTCGAAGTGGCAGAACTGCAGCAGATGACCGATCCAATGCAGTTCGTCGAGCGCACCTGGGATCAGTATCCGGGTCTCGACCTTGACGATGTGCGCCTGGCTTTTGATGAAGTAAAGGCAGAGATGCAAAAGACTATGAAATTGAAGTAGGAGACAGAGCAATGAAACTGAAAGCACTGCATATCCGCAATATTGCTTCCATCGAACGGGCAGACATCGACTTTGAACACGGCCTGAACGATGCCATCACGGGTGAGCCGGCATCCATCTTCCTGATTTCCGGAGATACCGGTGCCGGCAAGAGTGTAATACTCGACGGCATCTCGATGGCACTCTACAAGAAGACGCCTCGCATAGCCGATGTGGCAAACGTCACCAAAAACGAATATACCGACGCTCAGGGCGAGAGCATCCGCGTGGCAAGCATAGAGCAATACACCCGTCTGGGCATCTCGGAGCGGGACAGCAGCTACAGTGAGGTGGTATTTGAAGGCAACGACGGCAAGACGTATCACGCCCGCCTGACATTGGGAGTAAGACTCGGCAACAGAGACAAGACCACCGGCATTCGCCCACTGAAACACAAGACGCCCGTATGGGAAATCCGTATAGGCGACGACGACTGGACAAAAGACAGCGTGGAACGCACCATACTGAATGCCGTGGGACTCGACTTCCAGCAATTCGGACGCATGGCAATGCTTGCACAGGGACAATTTGCCAATTTCCTTACAGGCGACAAGAAAGAGCGCGAGGCCATACTCGAACAACTCACCAACACACAGCACTTTACCGCATACGGTGAAGCCATCAGCAGCCTGTGGAAGAAAGCCAAGGAAGCACAGGCTCAGATTCAGACACAATACGACACCGAAAAAACACACACGCTGACCGACGAGCAGGTGGAACTGATTGCCAGGGAAATGTCGGAAGCACAAAAGGCGACAGAACAGTACGAACGAGAGATAAAAGCCACAGAATGGAGGCTGAAACAGATAGATGTCGTGCTGCAGAGTGAAAAAACACAGACAGAAGCCATGCAGACAAGGCAGGCGCTCGAAACCATATTCCGCCAGCTCACGGCCGACCTTGCCGACCGGCAAGCCAAGGCAAAAACACAGCAAGACGCTATCAGCAAGATGGAGGAATGGATGAGCCGGCAGTCATGCTACGACTCACTCTATACAAAGGCAGGCGAAACCGACCTAAAGATCGAACAGTATCTTGAGAAAATGAAGAAGGCTGTAAACTTGGTCGTCTCGCTACAACAAGAACAGGCCAAGACTGAAGGACTGCAGAAAAATCTGTCGGAAGCTACAGCCCATGCACGCAAAACCGACGAAGAGGTACAGAAACGGCAAGCACAAATAGACGCACTGAGCAAACAACGGTCAGAACTGAACCCGCAGGCGGTCAACGCTGAACTGAGGAAACAAAACGACCGCAGGCAGGCTCTGGCCGACTTGCAGAAAAACATAGACAACCTGAAACCCATGATAGAGGAACACCGAAAGCTACAAGCCGGACTGCAGTCTGAATCGGAGGAAATGAAATCAGCACAAGAAGCCGTCAGAAACGCTGATGCCAACTATCAGACGAAGAAGCTTGAGGCCGACAAAGCCGCCCAGCGACTTACAACCATGAAGATGAGCCTGGACGACAAAATCAAGGAACTGCGCCACCGACTCTATGATGAGCATACGGAAAACTGCCCTCTATGCGGTCAGCATATCGGCCACATACATCTTGACGACGATTTCAGGGGTATGCTGACACCTCTCGAAGACGAGAAGCAGCGAACAAACGAACAGCTAATACAAGCAGAGAAGCTGCGCGATCAGGCAATAGGCCGTTTCAGACAGCTCGACGGTACCCACAAGAGCAGCCTGAAACTTTATGAAAGCAACGACAAGAAAATTGAGACTCTGAAACAGACTATAGAAAACCAGGCGGCAGCATTCGGCTTTCAGTCGCCTGTCGTTAGTCATCTGTTCGCAATTGAAATCGCCGAAGCAATTGACCGGCTGGCATCATCCATCGCTAAACTTGAAACCGCGCAGCGAGAGGCTGAGCTACTGCAAAATGAAATCAACAGCCTCATCAAAGACAAACTGCCCTACGACAACAAAAAAACGGAGGCCGACAAGAGCAGACTGAGAGCCGAGGCTGCAGTGAAAGTGAATGCCGACAATATTGTCCGAATAGAAAGAGAACACGAAAGCCTTACTATGGAAAGCAAAACCATAAAGGCAGAAATCAGCGCACGGCTCGCAGGCTACTGCGACAACTGGCTGACAGACACAGAGCGGCTGCGCAAACAGCTGAAAGACGATGCCAACACCTACAACGAGCGGCGGAAACAACTCAGCGACAGTATGGCAGCACAAGAAAAAACCAATACGCTGACAGAAACCCTCACATCCTACAGAGAAGATATCCTACGTGCCTGTCCCGACTGGACTGCGACGACAGCTCCACAGGCTTACCCATGCCAAAACATCAATACCGAGTGGACAAGTCTGATTGGCAAGGTGACATCTCTTCTGTCAAAGATGAACGACTGCAGGCGACAGAGAGAAGCTGCCTTCAAGGAACTGGGAATAACCGACCGCGCTGAACTGCCCGACAAGCAGGCGTACGACGACAAACGGGCATCACTCGGCAACCTGCGCGATGAGGCCCTGAGCCGCTATTCGCAGGCAAAAGTCCGGCTCGACCTTCATCAAAAGAACGTAGCACGGCTTAAGGAGATTGAGAGTAGCCTCGAAGCAGCCAGACAGCGCTTCGCCCGCTGGGACCGCCTGAACAACATCTTCGGCGGCACTCGCTTCCGTACTCTGGTACAGACCTACATACTTCGCCCACTGCTGAACAATGCCAACATCTATCTTGAGCAGATTACAGACCGCTATCGTCTGACATGCAGCGAGGCCAACGAACAACTCTCCATCCTCGTGCTCGACCGCTACAACAAAGACCAGGTGCGCAGCGTCACGGTACTGTCCGGCGGCGAGCGTTTCATGATTTCACTGGCTCTCTCGCTCGCATTGTCTTCGCTCAACCGTCCCGACATGAACGTCAACATCCTCTTCATCGACGAGGGTTTCGGAACACTCGACGAGAACAGCCTCGATTCTGTTATGTCAACGCTCGAAAAGCTTCAAGAGATAGCCGGAGAGACCAACCGCCGTGTTGGAATCATCTCTCACCGCGAGGAACTCAGCGAACGCATTCCTGTCAAAATCCACGTGGTGAGGAAAGGAGAGGGGCGCAGTCTGATTGAAGTAAAGCCGTGAGCGAATTTCAATAATCATTGTGCAGCGGAATTGCTTTATGCCGGCGCAAAACTTACTAAAGAAATGAAAAGTAAATTCTGACTCGAATCAGAACTTACTAAAGAAATGAAAAGTAAATTTTGTCAGGAGATGGCAAACAAATGAAATCCAGAAATCCCTTAATTTTAGAACTCTGAACATCTTACTAATACACTATTTCTTTTGTTCCAGATTCGGATGGACATAGAGATTAAGCGTCGTGCTGATGTGGGCATGACAGAGAATATGTCCGGTTATGACCATTTGTAACACGCTGATTTTCAAAAGAATTTAGAATTAGCATCGTTTACGGACGTTACTATTCCACAGGAAATCAAGGATGTCTGAATACATGATGCAGTTAGTGCTGATAATGCATAAAGTGACAGAATTGACAGACGAATATAGGCAAAAGAACTTGGAAAAGTGATTAATTAGAATGAATGAGCTTGATATTTTAGAATCCTACAGGCATAAAATCGTTATAAAAGCATAAAAAACTATTGCTTGTTTTGTTTTTTCAAAAAATGTTAATACCTTTGCATTGAACTTAAATAAAATTACGATGGACGATTTGAATCGATTAAAGGTTGTACTGGTTGAACAGAAGAAAACGGGCAAATGGCTTGCAGAGCAACTTGGTGTTAGCACTACAACCACAAGCCGATGGTGCTCAAATGCATCACAACCCGACCTTCAAACATTAAACAAGATTGCAAAAGTTCTTAACGTTAACATGAAGGACTTGCTGACAGACGCTAATGACTAAGAAACCCTCTGGTCAAGTTGAGGGATTTAGTGCATCGTAAGTAATACATCAATGGTAGATTATTCATCAAATAGTAAAGAAAGGAAAAAAGCGCTTGGAGCATTTTACACCCCGCAAGTCCTCTCGGATTTGCTGGCAAAATTGCTTGTACCATTATGCAATAACGAAGCTCTCATCACGGCATTGGATCCTGCAACAGGTGACGGAATACTTTTAGATTCTTTAGAGAGAATTGCTAAGGCACATAAAAAAAGCATCAATTTAATTGGCATCGATATTGACAAAAGAGCTATTAACAATTCAAAGAATAGATTTGAAGAAAGAGACTCGGAATGTGTATTCATCAATACAGATGCACTTTATCCTTTAGGCAATTCAATTCCTTCAAAAGGCTGGGATGTTTTAATCCAGAAATACATTCCTAATGGTATTGATTTGATAGTTAGCAATCCACCTTGGGGAGCAGATATTAGCCATTATATCTCCTTGCCCCATGATTTCAAAACAGCAATAGGTCAGTTTGATATCTACGATCTATTTATTGAAACCATTATTTCTAATCTTAAAAAAGGTGGTGTTTATGGTATTATTGTTCCAGATTCCATCTATTGTCAAGAACATAAAAAGGTACGTGAAATCCTACTTACAAATACGACAATAAAAGGAATTGTAAGACTTGGAGAAGGTTTCTTTCCTAATGTAAACTTTGCGGTTTCAATCATATATGGGATAAAGACGTCAAATACGAGTTATAATGTCTCGTGCTCCCATATAAGCAACTCTGAGAAGAAGGCAATTTTATTTGGAGAAGCAGACATTTATACAATGGTCAAGAAAAAGTCCATTAAGGTTTCTGCAAAACAGATGATCGCCTCAGGTTTTAGTTTTATAGTAGATGTTGGTCAGGAGGATTTACCTATATTAAATAAACTCAAAAAGTATGATACGATAAAAACGTACACATCTTGTAAACGTGGTGTTGAGCTCTCCAAGAAGGGAGATGTTCTACAATGCCCAATGTGTGAAAATTGGTTTCCTATGCCAAGAAACAAGAAACTAGTGACAACATGTCCACATTGTAAAGCAGATGTTGTTATTGCTTCTGCTAACCATACAAGCATTGTCACTACTATAAAAGAGAAGGGCTGTGTGTCATTAATTACGGGAGAAGATTTAGGTAGATTTACTGTTTCTTCTAACAGATTTATACGACAAGGCCTACGGGGGATTAACTACAAATCTTCTGTTTTGTATCAAGGTCCGAAGGTACTTGTTAGGAAGACTGGTGTTGGAATAACAGCAGGCATTGACTATAATAATAGCTTAACCAATCAAGTTGTATACATTGTCAAACCGAAGGAGGCTGTTCACCCATCAGTTACAGCAGAGGTAATAGCTGCAATTTTGTGTTCAAGGCTGACTACATATATAATCATTAAGAGGAAAGGCAGTATTGGTTGGACATCAAACCCATATTTGAGCCAACAGGATGTCAATGCGCTTCCCTTCCCGAAACTAGATTTTCAGAATAGTCAGACAACAACGGCACTAAATAGAATTACGGAGCTGGTGAGAAGTAACTATAAGAAAGGAAAGGAATTATCGATTGAAGCTGATGCCGAGATTGAAAGGAATATTGCATTTCTTTATAATCTTGATTATAAGGAATATAAAACCATATTTAAGACAATAGGTCAGGTTGAGCAGATGATTCCTTTTAGAAGATTATTAAACATTAATTCAGATTATATTTTCCAAAATGGGATATAGATATATTGGTTCCAAAGATAAATTGGCAGCAACATTGATTGAAAAAATTAGAAGGAAGTGCCCTGCTGCAACATCTGTCATTGATTTGATGGCAGGGACAGGATTATTTTCACTTGCATTAAGAAGGGAGGGCTATAGGGTCATCGCATCAGATATTATGACCTACTCGTATCATCATCTTGTAGTTAATCTAAAGTTAAACCATGCACCAAAATTTGATGGATTGAAAGGACTTGTTGGTTCTGATGATAATACATATGAGAATGTGCTTGAATTTCTAAATCAGTGTCAGCCAGAGTTGGGATTTTTTACAAAAGAGTATTCACCTAGTGGCAGACCGACAGTGGGGTGTAAATCACGTATGTATTTTACATCAGAAAATGCTTCGAAGATTGATTCTATTAGACGAATAATAAAGGCATGGCATGAGAATAATCGGATTAGCGATGTTGAGCATTCCTTATTGTTACATGATTTAATTATGGCGGCTAATGACGTCGCAAATATCGCAGGTACTTACGGGCATTATTTGTCCCATTTCGTTCAACGTTCTACAGAACCAATACTTTTAAGCCCGTCTGTATTTGAAGAAAATGACAACACGGAAGGACATGAGATAAGAAGAGGCTATGCTGAAAAATTGGCACCATTGCTGACAGGTGATGTCTGCTATATTGATCCTCCATATATCAAACGACAGTATGCCGCAAATTATCATATTTTGGAAACGCTAGCCCGTGAAGACGAACCAGAAGCAATTGGAGAAAGTGGCTTACGACCTTGGCGTGACCAATATTCAAACTTTTGCTCTAAAGTTCGGATTCGTAATGCCTTTGATTTGATAATCAGGAATATTAATTGTCGGGACATATTTATAAGTTATAGTGAAGATGGATTGTTGCCAATAGATGATTTAATGGCTTTCCTTCGACAATACGGAAATGTTGAATTAAATAAGATTAAATATAAACGTTTTCGTAGCAACAATAGTAAAAAGGAATTGGAATTAACAGAATATTTAATCTATTTAAATAAGAATGTATGAAAGCAGATAGTTTAATATTCCGAAAATTGTCTCAAGCAGACTTTAAAAATATTTCCGGTCAAGGAGGTGTAGAAGGTGGTGGAGGTCAAGGATATATTGACATTTCTACTAAAGGTGTTACAAGAGAAATGATGTATTCATTTTTAGGGCCTGAGACTTCAATGGGAGCAAAAGGACCGAGATGGGAGCTTCAGGTAAAAAGTCTTTCTTTAGGTGATGAAGAGCAAACTATAGTCATTTACCAGAGGAGAGATGCCTCTTTTTGTATTGCCAGTCAAAAGATTGGTACTAGAGAAAGTAATCGAGTTGAAATTTGGAAGACGGAAAGAACTGGTTTTCCCGATGAAAGTTATGATGAGGTTGGTAACCCCCTTATCGTCTATATAGTAAAGACTGCTGATAATACTTATTGGGCTGGTTGGTTTTATTTGAATGAAGGCTATCATTTTAAGATGAATAGTGCAACCGCAGCAATGTTTGCAAAAGATGATGGTTACATAAAATTTGAACAGGATGTTGAAATAGATACTAAAAAATACAAATGGCCATTTCATTTCAATTTTCCTTCAGTTATAGGTGTAAAAGATAATAACAACAATAGTGACTATATGAAATCTAACAATTTCCTTGCGGCTCTCCGCACAAAGCCTTTTATGCTTTTGGCTGGCATCTCGGGTACAGGTAAAAGCCGCATTGTCAGAAAGTTGGCGCAGGCAACCACTACGCAGCAGTATGAGCACGATGAGGACCGATGGAAGGACAACAGGCCAGAGAACTTCGAACTGATACAAGTGAAGCCTAACTGGCACAACTCAATGGACGTAGTGGGCTTCTACTCTAATATCTCAAAGAAGTACGAGTTTACTACTTTTGTGGAGTTCGTCGTAAAGGCTTGGCAACATATTGATACACCTTATTTCCTCTGTTTGGACGAGATGAACCTGGCACCTGTGGAGGAATACTTTGCCGAATTCCTGAGTGCCATCGAAAGTCGCTCTACTGATAAGGACGATAATTATGTTACAGACCCTATCATCAAACCATTCAAGAAGTTTGGTAAAGAGGCTTGCGAAGATATGCTGAAACATCTGTTAGGCGAGGCTCATCACACGGAGTCTAATCCGCTTGCCGTGCAGTTTGCAGAGCAAGGACTTACGCTGCCTCCAAACTTGATGGTGATTGGTACAGTGAATATGGATGAGACCACTTTCTCGTTCTCGCGTAAGGTGCTGGATCGAGCTATGTCGATAGAAATGAATGGGGTGGACTACGACAAGTTCTTGTCTGGCGAAAGCGAGCAGTTCCCGTTGTTGACTGACAAAAACGAACTGCTTGTGAAGCGCCCTCAGCACGCATCGGAAGTCAGAGAAAAAATAGACGGCCCAAGCATCATCAACTATCTGAAAGATGTCAATAACCTGTTTGAGGGGACACCATTCCAGTTAGGATACCGAGCCGCCAATGAAGCGATGCTCTATGTTGCTGCAAGTCGTGACTTCGCCGGTGATGAGTTTAGCATAGAAAATGCCTTGGACGAGTTTACGCTGATGAAAATCCTCTCACGCATAGAGGGTGATGACAGCCGACTGGCTATTGATGACAATGACCCTCGGATTGCATCCATAGATATTGACAGTATCACTGATGACGGTGAAGACGGCATCAATCTGCTGAACTGCCTGCGTGCAATAGTGAGAAAGCACATTGGTCAGGATTCTGCTACAGAGAAGAAAATCAGCGTCATGTATCGCACGCTAAGGCACGAACACTTTGTTTCCTATTGGGCATAATGGCAGGTAGAGGAGTCATATTCAACTTTGAGGTCAAGAATGGGGATGTAAGGATACGTTTCTCATGCGATAAAGCCATCAACCGCATACAGAGGGCGATGGAAAACCTGCGTGTGGCAAGAGACGATGAGAAACTCATGGCAGAATATGTCACTTCGCAGGCAGACACTTTCTTTGTGTTCAATGGAAACGAGGCGGAAAGCAAACAGTTGACTCGCGAAGCCTTGTTCTTTGAGAACACACAGTATCCTGTACTTATACAAGGAGAAAAAGGTGTGAGCGATATGTCATTGATGTTCTCTAATGTGGCGAAAGATGCGCAGTTGAGCAGTGACGGCAATCTGCTGTTTGGTGCAGTAAGATTTGGTAATCAGGTGGGAAAAACAGACATCAGCCTTCAATACAAGAAAAACGGAGTGGCGAAGACGATGCGGTTTACCACAGAGGTACTGAGCTACAAAATGGACTACCGCACTGACATGAAAAGGATTATCCATGACATTGAGCAGGAATATAGCATGCTGTCGTTTGCATTCATGCGTGAGACCTACATCAATTTTCAGACCAACGGTGGCGAATCGACAGACTTGATTTGGTGGCAGATATTCCAAGTCTGTTTCTCGGATATTACGAAGGCCTGCCGTCAGATTATCAATTCTCCTCGCCGGAGGTTGCACGATAGAGTGGTATATGAGCGTTGCGAGCGATTGAGATGGATAGATCAAGAGATAGAAAACGAGTATTACGAATTCAAGAGCGATCCGCATCATCTTTATAAGTCTCGCGAACTCTGCCACACCAATGACACCGTAGAGAACCGTTTCCTGAAATTTGTAATGTTACAGACACTTCAGCGGTTCAATACCGTCAGCCAGCATATACGAAACGCTGCGTCTAAATCGAGACTGATGGAAACAAGGCTACATGATATGGGCGAGGAACTGCAACGGTTGACAAGTCACCCGTTTTTCCGAAGCATAGGAGTTTTCAAAGGCTTCGCGCAAGACTCGCTGGTCATGAAGAAGGCTTCCAACTATCGGACAATTTACCAGAAATGGATAGAGTTGCAATGCGGTTATGAACTGGAGGAAGACATCAACAAGCTTGAAACTAAGGACATTGCCACGCTTTATGAGATATGGTGCTTCTTGAAGGTAAAGAACATTGTGTCTGATCTGCTGGGTGACAAGGCTATAGCTCAATATAAGGGAAAGAGCATGACCCCGCAATTTGTCCGAGATTTGAACTGGGGCACTCACTCGGAACTCACTTTCTTGCGGACGGAGGACAACGTGGAATTGGCTTCTGTGATGTATAATGCACCAGTAAAAGAGGATGACGGAAAAATAGACTCAGCCATAAAAGGAACCAAGACTTTCACGACGAAACAACGGCCAGACATCGTGCTTCGGCTGACCAAACGGCAGCGAGACATCCAGTACACATTCCTCTTCGATGCCAAATATCGTATCAGCGACACCCATCCAGACGATATGGACATTCCACCGAGCGATGCCATCGACCAAATGCACCGCTACCGTGATGCTATCTATTATGTCGAACCCTCCAACCAAAAGCCCAAACGCGAAGTCATTGGCGGCTATGTTCTATTTCCTGGTAACTACACGCGAGAAGAATTGGAAAGTTCACGTTACTATCAGTCAACTAAAACGATAGGTATCGGTGCTTTTCCGTTAAGGCCGTCGGATGAAATAAATATTGACCCTAACAGTAGTGAGCAAGTATTAAAAGAGCAGATAGCTGAATGGCTGAAGCGGAGCCGGATGAAAACCTATCTATATAAGAATGTGGCACCTCAACATGGCTTGACTTATCAAAATCCGGATGAAGTGGTATTGGTCAACTTTGCTGTTAAGGAAAAGTTGGAAAAGATGAAGGAGTTGGGACTGTGCTACCTGCGAACGGGAGAAGATGCCGGTGCCATAACACTACCACCACGCGCCCTGAACGCACGGTATGTCATGCTGCATAACGGCACGTCGGGAACATTGTATAAGCTGAAAGGCACAGGCCCGCGCTTTATGTCTAAGGAGTCTTTGCAAAAGAAAGGATTTGAGAACCTGGGGCATGACTATTATCTGGTCTATACTTTCGACACCAACCAATCTCAAGACTATACTCGTTTATCAGGACTCAGACGTGGCAAGAATAGAACAAAACCTTGGTTCGCGACTTGGGAGGAGTTGATGCATTAGCAAAAGAAAAAATCGCTATTTAGGATTAATTGATTAACTTTGCAAACGATATGACAGAACAAGCATTACAACAATATCTCATCAAGCAATACCCCAAAGAGGACGAGGGTTCTCCAAGTATGGAGCGACAAGGTCGAACGGCGAGTGGAAGGAGTTCAAGAACATGAAATGACAAAACGAGTATTATGTAATATTATTAACATAGCAATGGCATGAGCAAAAAGTCTATCCGTTTTTTTAACGACCGTGAGGTACGGGCCGTCTGGGACGAAGAACACAACAAATGGTGGTTTTCGGCAACAGACATTGTGCGGGCCATCAACGATGAGGAGGATTATGTAAAGGCAGGAAACTACTGGCGTTGGCTGAAAAAGAAGTTAAACACAGACGGCATCCAACTCGTGAGTATCACTCACGACTTCAAATTCGAGGCTCCTGATGGCAAGCAACGTAAGGCCGATGCGCTGGATGC
>CAMOEW010000007.1 GCA_946612625.1 uncultured Prevotella sp. | reverse complement strand
TGCTCGAGAGTCTGAATCTGTCGTTTGGAACCGATATTTCAAAGTATAAACTTGATAAAGAGTAAAAACAAAAATGAGACACAATAAGAAATTCAACCATCTGAGTCGTACTGCAGATCACCGCAACGCCATGCTTGCCAACATGGCCATCTCGCTGATTATGCACAAAAGAATCACTACGACTCTCGCAAAGGCAAAGGCACTGAAGAAGTACGTAGAGCCTCTGATTACCCGTTCAAAGGACGACTCTACCAATTCTCGCCGTGTAGTGTTCAGCTACCTGCAGAACAAGTATGCTCTGAAAGAACTCTTCGGTCCGGTTGCCGAGAAGGTAGGCGACCGTCCGGGTGGCTACACTCGTATCATCAAGCTCGGCTTCCGTCAGGGCGACGCAGCCCAGATCTGCTTTATTGAGCTTGTTGACTTCGACGAGAACATGGCAAAGACTCCGAAGACTGCATCCAAGAAGACCCGTCGCTCGCGCAAGTCGTCGGCAAAGGTCGAAGAGAACGCAGCTCCCACAGCCGAAGTTGCCGAGGAGGCAGCAGCCGAGGCTCCTGTAGCCGAAGAGTCCAAGGCAGAATAATAATCTTTTCATTCCATATAAAAAGTCCGCCGGTGGTTATACCTCGGCGGACTTTTTTCTTGTATGCTGTTGCTTTTCTTTTTCTTTTTCTTATTCTTATTCTTATTCTTATTCTTATCTATTGCTTTACTCCCTTTACTATTTTCACATTCTCCAATGTGAGCTGTGCCGTTGCAGTGTCGATATCCTTATCGGCGCCGTGATATACGATTGTCGAGTTTTTGATGTCGATATCGTGAACGCACCTCATGTTCTCTATGCCGTGCGCCTTTACGCCCGTCTTGCATCCCCGGCATACTATATTATAAATATGTATGTCCTGGAAGTCGGGCACGTTGACGAGCTTCTCCGATGCTTTCTCTGCCACTCCGCCTGCCGGTTTGTTGGCATAGTCGCACTGGAACACTATCGCCTCGCTTCCTATGTCGGTCATCACTATGTCGTGGCAGAATATGTTCTCGGTCTTTCCCCCACGTCCTATCGAACTCTTGAAGCGCAGTCCGGTGTCTGTGCCTGAGAATTTGTTGTTGCGTACTACGATGTTTCTCATTCCGCCTATGTCCTCGCTACCAATTACGAATCCTCCGTGAGCGTGGAACACGGTGTTGTTCTCAATCACGATGTCCTCACATCCCCACGGTCTTCCGTTCTTCTGGTTGCCGCTTTTCATGCATAGTCCGTCGTCGCCCGTGTCAACGGTGCTGTTCACGATTACAGCTCTGTGGCAGTCGCTCAGGTCTATTCCGTCGCCGTTCTGTGCGTTCCACATACAGCGCACCGTAATTCCGTCGATGATTACATTCTCGCAGTAGCACGGGTGTACGTGGAATCGTGGCGAGTTTTGTATCGTCACGCCTTGTATCAGAATGTTTTCGCAGTCGGTCAGCCTGATGATGTCGTTGCGCATAGCCTCCTGCTTCTCTGGTGTGGCGGCAATGTTCTTGTATCCTGCCTTCACGTTCCATGGATACCACACGCTGCCGTCGGCATTCGTCTGTCCTCCTATCACGTTCATGTATCTGCTCCATTCCGTGTCGCTCACCTTCGAGCGTTTCACCGGTCGCCACTGGTCGCCGTTACCGTCGATGATACCCTCGCCGGTGATGGCAATGTTCTTGTGCTTCGATGCGCTGATGCACGCAGTCACCCTCGACGACTTTCCGTCGCTGTCGATAAACAGTTCTTTGTCGGGTGAGAAATATATGATGGCATTCTTGTCGAGATGCAGTTCGATGTTGCTCTTCATCTTTATCGGCCCCGTGAGCCATACGCCAGCCGGCACGTTCAGCCGTCCGCCTCCTAACTTTGTCAGCCTGCTGATGGCTTTAGCGAAGGCCTCGGTGTTCAGTGTCACTCCGTCGCCCACTCCGCCGCATTCGTTGATGTTCATTTCGTTCGCCGGGATTGTCGGCATCTCCACTTGTTTCATTGTCACCGGCAGTTTCCGGTAGAATTTGCTGTAGTCTTGAGCATTTCCGCTGATAGCAATCATTGCAATTGCCACAGCTGTGATAATTCTGAGCTTGTTTGTTTTCATTGTTAGTGAATAATTGCAGTTTGTAGGGTCAAAGTTACGATAATAGCATATAAAATCCAAAAGCACTAACTTTTTTTATAAAAAAAAATGTGAAATGCGACTTTTTTTATTACCTTTGCATTCCAATTACACATTCTATATTTTTAATATGAAAAAAATTGTCTCCTTTTTTTGCTTTTTGTTTGCCGCTGTCGTGATGAGTGCCCAGAACATACAACTTCACTATGACCTCGGACGTAATCTATACGACGACATTGCTAACCGCCAGAAGGTTACCACCACCTTCGAGATGTTCAAGCCCGACAAGTGGGGTAGCACTTTCCTCTTCATCGACCTCGACTATTACAATTCTGGCATGGGCGGTGCCTATTGGGAGATTTCACGTGAGTTCTCGCTCTGCAACAAAAACCAGTTTGCAGCCCACGTCGAGTATAACGGCGGCTTCAGCAACAGCCGCGACAACGGCATGGCAAGCCGCTACCGTCATGCGCTGCTCCTCGGCCCGGCGTGGAACTGGCATTCGTCAGACTTCGCGAAGACATTCTCTGTACAGGCGATGTACAAGTACTACTTCAAGAGCCGTCCCAACGACAATACTTTCCTGCGTGCTTACAATGGTTTCCAGCTCACTGCCGTTTGGGGACTCACCTTCGCCCGCAAGCTCTGCACTTTTTCTGGTTTTGCTGATTGGTGGTACGATCCTGATGTCAACGGCAAGTGGATATTTCTGGCCGAGCCGCAGTTTTGGTTCAACTTCAATGCTCTCAAGGGTATGAACGGCGTCAATCTGAGTCTCGGTACCGAGGTCGAAGTGTCCAACAACTTCGTTTGGCGTTCCGAATCGTCAGGTGCCTACAACAATAAGTTCTTCGTAATCCCCACGATAGCCGCAAAGTGGACGTTCTGATTCTCTCAAAAGTTTGTTTATACAATTTTATTGACTCAAAAATATTTTCCCCGAATCGCTTGGCGATTCGGATTTTTCTTTTTATATTTGCGGCATTAATTGTAAAGCATTAAAAGCCATCGATATCTTCACATCCGGCAAAAAAAATCTGCAAATTATTTTGCGGTTTGCATAAAAGTACGTATCTTTGTGGCGTCGTATTGTGTTGTTCCCCCTCGTGGGTATCCGACGGCCGGAAATAAAAAGGAGAGATGCTTCCTTCTCGGCGAAGGACAGATGCCCGTTTCTTTCCCTTATCTCCGAGCGAGACAGATAACTTAAACACTGTCTTTTAGGGGTGTCTGAGACTGCTAATAATTAACTTAAACAAATGAAAAGGAAAATTTTTACTTTGTTGACGCTATTGACATGCGTCTTTGGAAGTGCGTGGGGAGCGCCGGAAACTGTTTTCTCTGCTGATGTTGTTGCCACGGCAAATGTCGGATTTGTTACTGGAACAACAGAAATTACAGCATCGCAGGCTACGATTACTGGTGGTAAGATGTATGCTATCAGTGCGCAAAAAGATTCCAAAAATCTGATTGGAAAACAAGGGAGCAATTATTTGTTTTGCATGACCAATAACGATACGTATTTTAAGGTGGAACTGAGCAAGCCTCTTGAAGCTGGTGATGTTATTTCTGCAAAAACATATTCAAGAACCGATACAAACCTTGGTCTTTTTCTTTCCACCGCAACACCAAGACCCAGTGAATGTGATATTAAATTGTCAATAGCCCAAGTGGAAAAAGCTGCATACGAAGCTTTGAGTGATTATGTCGTTACAGTTGGAGACGGCTTGGTCGGAGTGTCAGAATTCTATATTTATCGAGAGACCGGCAAGTCAACTTATTTTAATGAATTTGCAATTGTTCGTGCAAATTCCACCGAACCTACGATCAATGCTTCCGCTGCAACAATTGAAGCGACAGAGACTGGCGTTGAAGCAACTCAGAACATCACGGTTACTGGCTCTAACCTCACGGGCTCCACGCTAACTGCAACTTTAAGCCCCTCCGTACCCGGTCTAAGTGTTACTTTGGCTTCAAACACAATCGCCGATGGTTCTATATCTACTACAGCGACTTTGCACTATACTGCAACAGAGAATGCAAGGGGAGAAACAACACTTACGCTCTCGGATGGCACGACATCAAAAGACGTTACCATCACCTACATCGCAAATGTTGTAGCCTGGACTCTCCAGACCACGAGCGAGGCAACTACATGGGATTTCAGTAAACTGACTGCAAATAGCAATAGTGAACTTTATGCAGACGAAGGTATAAAACTGACAGATGCATCCGAACCAAAGATAACAGATGAGTTTGTTTATGCAAATTACGATGGTGTTCTCTATACCATTGGCAGTGGCTTTGATGGTACAAGTATTGCATTTAAAGGTCAGTATCCCACAAGAAGAGGCTCTTTTTGTCAGAATGGTACTCTGAAAATCAAGACAGCTGTTCCCGGTACCATTGTCGTTAAGTTCTCTGATACTGGCTCAAAAGCAAGTGCTACAGCCGTGAAACGTTATCTCCAGATTAATGGTGAAAACACCGAATACTGGACTTCGCGTGAAAATAATGGTGACGAGGCTCCATACGCTCAGCAACTTAATGTTGTGACAGGCGCAATTCCTGTAGAAGCTGGTGAAATTACAATTAGCGGCAGCTCTGCTATCACAGTCTATTATGTTACATTCACTCCTGGAACAGCTTCGATGACAATCACCGATGCTAAGTGGGCAACGTTCAGCAGTGTTTACGAGGTTGCCATACCCGAAGGCGTTACTGCTTATTACGCCAGTGCAAGCACTCCGAGCTCTGTAACATTGACAGAGATTGAAGGTGGATATATCCCGGCCAATACTGGTGTCGTGGTTTATTCCAATGTTGATGCTACCACAGTGAAGAACGCAACCTATACCTCTACCGATGCTTCTCTTGCCGACAACTTGCTGAAGCCCTGGACTATTGCTGGAGAACCTGCCGATGCTACATATTATACTCTCGCTGTTGAGGATAGCAAGCCTGTTTTCAAGCAGTCAACGGGTGGCGTACTTGCTGCAGGCAAGGCTTATCTGGTATTGCCTGCCGGCGCAAAGACTCTCAGCGTAGTGTTTGATGGCGAGACCACAGGCATTAGTGATGCTTCGCGTCTGAATAATGCAGAAAATGCAAATGATAAAGTTGTCTTCAACCTCAACGGTCAGCGCATTGCTGCTCCTCAGAAGGGTATCAACATTATCAATGGCAAGAAGATTATCGTAAAGTAATATAGTTAAACAGTAAAATAATAGCAATATGGTTAAGAAGATATATATTCAGCCAGCAGTCGAGTTGGCGCAGGACGAGATTGAGAACATCATTCTTGCTGACAGCATCGATGCAATAGTCGAAGGCAGCCAGTCTAACGAAGATGCCCTTGGCAAAGATGACGACGTGTTTGGAGCTTGGTAATCCCTACAGCTTCGTATAGTCACGCTGAATGTGTGACCTAAAACAAAAAACTGCCGCACCTCAATATTGGCGCGGCAGTTTTTTTGTTTGCAGATATGGCAGCCGTCACTTAGCCTGATATGCGGCGATGCGCTTGGCCACGTTGTCCTTGATGTTGTTGTAGAAGATGGAGTAGTCGTCCTGGTGATAGCTCTGCGGTCCGGCGAACTCTACCATCTCATTTGGTTCGGCTTTGGCATTCGTGATTACAGTGCCACGGGCAAGATTCACCTGTGCGTCACCCTCGATGTCGCGAATCTCGGTTGCGCCGGTCTTCTCGTCCAGTACGATAGAACCGAGGTTCATGCTGGCGGGCGCATACGTCTCGTCGCGCTTCCAGTTCAGTGGGTTGATACTGATGCCGTTCGGCAGCATGGCAGCAGACATGAAATTGCTTCCCACGCTTTTGGGACCTTCAGCGTGCCAGCTGATTATGACGCCCGTGTCGGTCTCGCCGGTAGCGAACTTCATGTGTGGATTGGCTTCGAGGTCTTCCTTTGTGATAGAGTAGCCTATGGCATAGGCTGCCACCATGCGCTCGTATCGGTCGGGGTGCTCCTTGAAATAGTGCTTCAGCACATGACGCAGGATGGCCGAACCCTGACTGTGGCCCGCGATGACGAATGGACGGCCCTGGTTGTAGTTCTCGAAGTAGTAGTCGAGCGCAGCGGTGATGTCACCGTAGGGCGTTCTCTTGATGGCTTCCTCGATGCCTCCTGTCTTCTTCCAGGTTTCACCAGCGAGTCTCATGCTGGCCTGACGATAGAGTGGGATGAACAGGTTGGTAGATTCCTCGAACACGCTCGACTTGATGGCGTGCTCTGCCTTTATGCCGTCCAGCATCTCGCGGTTGTCAAGCGTTGCGTAGTCGGGGTCGCTCTCGTTGGCTGCGAAGTAGATGGTCGAGTAGATGTAGAACGTGTCGAACTGCTTGGTGATTTCCGGCAGCTTATACCAGCATGACTTCTTGGAATAGTCGGGTGCACCGGTGTCCTCGGGAATCACAGGGTCCTGGTTGTCGCTGCTGTTACTGCACGAAGTGAGTGCCGTTGTCGTGCCGCAAACGAGTGTGGCGGCAATCATCATTTTTTTCATTGTTGTCATTTGCAATAATTATTTTGGGGTAAAACATATTTCAGGCCTTCGGCTGTCTGCTTCGACTTTGCAAAGTTAGCCAATTTCTCCAAAATAACTATGCTCGGATGCCTTGCCATCCAGGTTTTTGCTGATTTTGACACTATTTTTGCTTATCTTGAGAGTTCGTGCTTATTTCCTGCATCCACGCTCTCACGTTTTGCCCCATTCGCTGCTTGAAGGCGAGTCTGAAGGTGCTGTAGCTTCGGTAGCCGCTTTCGCCTGCCAGCTGCTGTGCGGTGAAGTAGCGTCCTTCTGCAACAGCCTCACGATAGAGACTCGTGAAATGATCTATTCGCAGATCGTTGATATATGCATTGTAGGTGATGCCCTGGGTTGAGAAATACTGGCTGAGATAGAATCGGTTGGTACCAATGGCTTTGGCAAGCTGCGATATGTTCAGGTCGTGCTCCAGGTAGAGTCGCGTGTCTATACAGTACTTCTGTAGCAACGCTCCAATATTGTCGCGGATGGTCTGTGAAAGCCCGTCACCTTCCTCTGCCTTTGCTCCGTTGGCGGCAGCCTCTGCCGGGATGTTCTGCGATTGGGCTACGCCAAGGTCGCTCAGCGTCTCCACCCGCCACAGAAGGTAGCATATCAGCACGGCGAAAGCAGCCAGCAGGGCATATAAGTAAGCTGTACCTTCGTAGATATATGTATAGATGCCGAACACCAGCAGCATGATGACCAGCACCACGAAGCTCTGCCACACCTCCTTATGCTCCAAGTCGGCATAGTTGTCGCGCAGCCAGCGGCCGTATTGCCTCAGCGCATGTACAGTATAAATAGTCAGACCGATGCCCAACAGCAGAAAATAGACATACATCATCGGCAGGAGGGTATAGCTGCGTTGAGCGATGCTGAATGCCCCTCCTGCGACAAGCGGGGCCATCATCAGTGCCACAGGCCACAGCGGTCGTCTGCGGTCTTGCAGCATCGTGAGCAGCACTACAATAGCCAAAGGAATGACCGTCATGCAATCAAGCAGACCGCCTATAAGGTCGGTTGTCTGAATATCATCGCTTGAGGTAAGAAACATGATTGGCATATACCACAGATGATTCAAGGCGATGGAAGCAAAGAATGCCGCAGTCCACCGACGCAGTCGTGCAGGAGGCGTAATTTCTGGGGCAAAAGCATTGCCCCGACGTAACAACAGATAACAGCTTGCAATGACGGCCATAGCCGTCACCGCTGTGTAAAATATGATAAAGAGAGGGTCTTGGCTGATTTGATCGTACATTATTGTTGGCTCTTATCGCTTTATGATAACACTGTGCAAAATTAACATAAAAATCAGAATCGACAAAAAAAGTGGAAATATAATTGCAATCATGGGGGTATATGTTAATGTTTCGGTGGCAGGTATCTCTTCATTCCGAATTTTGCAGATAATCGAAACTTGAAATTGTTATAGTTGCAGTCGAGCTGAAAAGTGGCGTAGGGGTTTTATCCTCGTCCCGAACAAAACTTACTAAAGAAATGAAAAGTAAATTATGTTCCGAGCAAAACTTACTAAAGAAATGAAAAGTAAATCCTGCAATGAATGTCAGCGACATCGAGGTAGTGACAAAAGCAGAAATTTAGGTGTTGTTTTCGGTTTGAGACAAATTGAAAACACAATGCTACAGAAGGGAAACGGCAGTTACGACATTCTCCTTAACTTTGCAGCCGTATTCGTTCTACGGACGTAAAAAACATTTATCTATAACATTCTAAAATTCAAATTGTATGAGAAAATTTACAAAATTAATGCTCTCACTTACGCTGCTCGCAGGAGCATGGAGCGAGGTAAAAGCGCAAGATGAAACAGACATCACCACTCTGCCTTGGGTTCAAAAGGCGCAGTCTTGCACCCAAGATTTCAACAATGAAAATGGCGGTACCGTTTTTGGTACTGATGCTGGTGGTACAAACATTTCCTATGTTGACGTGTCGGACTACGGCATTATCAAACTCTATGGTACAGCCGGTCAGAGGGCACGTCTGTTCATCAATCGCGAAGAGGCAGGCGATAACGGTATCTTTTTCGTAGATCTCAATGCTGAAGGCGTTGCCACCTTTGACTGCAACACCGTTCTCACTCAGCAGCCAAAGGCGCAATATATCCACCTCAACGGTGTGAAGGCCTCGGCTTGGAACACCAAACTCAACTTAAGCAAAATTACCGTCAGTGGCACCGCCATCACATTCCCGGAGCCCGACCCGTTCGTACTCCCTGACGGCGAGATAGAAATCAACGATTTACCTTGGGTCAATGAGGGGCAGGGTTGCACCAATAATCTCGGTTCTAAAACTACCTCCCCCATCTATGGCACCGATGCCGGCCCTGCAGACGGCAAACTGTCCTATGTTGATGCTACCAACTATAGTGCTGTGAAACTCTATGGTCCAGACGGCACCGTACGCCTGTTCATCAACCGTGCCGAGTTTGCAGGCGGTACTTTCCAGTTCTATGTGACTATTGCTGATGGCGTGGGAACTCTCAACTTCTCTGATGTGTTCTCCGCACAAGAAGGTGCCACCTATATTCACATCAATGGAGTGAAGGCCAGCGCTCCTGGAGCAGAGGCACAGGTAGATCACATCACCTTGGTTGAGAAGCCTTTCGAATTCCCCGAGGGCGTGACTGACTTAACTACACTTCCTTACGTCAACGAAGCTCAGGGCTGTGTCAATAATCTTGGAACAAGCACCGATGCTACCATCTACGGCACCGATGCAGGTCCGGCAGATGGCAAACTCTCTTACATAGATGTTACCAACTATAGCGCCGTTAAGCTCTATGGAGCAAAAGGTGATGTAGTGCGTCTGTTCATCAACCGTGCCGAGTATGCAAGTGGCACCTTCCAGTTCTTTGTGACGATTGGTGAGGATGGCGTAGGTACGCTCAACCTGGCTGATGTCTATGCCGCACAGACCGGGGCAAATTACGTTCACATCAATGGCTTGAAAGCAGCACAGACATGGGCTGCCACGCCAGATGCCGACGGCAAGGCTCTCGTGAAATATATCGGTGTTGTCAATGCCATTAGCGTCGCTGACGGTACGGCACCTTATAACTATGTACTGACTGGCTCTGGTGAACTTACTGTTCCCGCCACCCGTGCTCTTGCTGACAAGAATGCCACCGCCATCGATGCTACAGGTATTACAGCTGCAACAGCTCTTGCAACAGCCAATCCGAACTGTCTTATCAAGGCAAATGCCGGAATGGTTACAAACACCAAGAACGTAATCGTTGACGGCGTGTGCGCTACTCTCGAACTTACCGACGGCATGCCTTTTGAAGCTCCCGAGGAATTCACCGCTACCGCTGCTTCGTTCTCGAAGACCGTTGACGACGCTGCCAAATATGCTACTATGGTGATACCGTTTGCTGCCGCGCTGCCTTCAGGCGTTGAGGCTTATAACATCACCGGCGTTTCCGGCACAGCTGTCACTGCTACTGATGCTGCTGCCATTGCAGCCAACAAACCGGTATTGCTGAAGAATGCAGGCACATTCGAATTCACCGCTGCCGATGCAGCTATTGCTGCCGTAAGCGGCGAGCAGACCAACGGAATCCTGCGTGGCGTATATCAGAACACCGACATCACCGTAGATGCTGCTAACTATGTACTGCAGAATCAGGGTGGCACCGTTGCCTTCTACCAGAGCTCTGCCTCGATGCCTGCCATCAAGCCGTTCCGTGCTTATCTGAGTGCGGCCGGAGGTGCCAAGGTGCTCAACCTTCAGTTCGGCGAGACTACGGGCATTAACGATGCCTCGCGTCTGATGGAATCGGCAAAGGAGAATGTTGTCTTCAACCTCAACGGCCAGCGCATCGCTGCTCCTCAGAAGGGCATCAACATTATCAATGGCCGCAAGGTGATTAAGAAGTAATGAAATGGTAAATAGTTGAATAAGATAATAATATAATGGTTATGGCGAAAAAGATATATATTTCTCCAGAGTACAAGATAGAAGAGGCTCTGATTGAGCAGGACCTTATGGTGGTGTCGGTAGAAACGACAACAAATCTTGCTGACGACAGTGAAATCCTTGACAAGGATAGTGAGTTTTTGGGGTGGTAATATCACATTATGTAACAACGAGGGCGTGCAAAATGTTTTGCACGCCCTCGTTGTTTTGTATGCTCGGCATGTCTGGTCTCGGAGACTTTATACCAGATGCTCGATGATGTCGGCACGCTCGCCCGGAAGCATGTCTATTACCGGCAGTTCTATCATGGTGTAGCAGCCCGGCTGCTGGCGCATTGATGCTCTTGCCACGTTTACGAGCACCTGAGCCGTAAGAGCGGGGTTGTTGATGCTCATGTTGAATTCCAGCCGCTGGTTCTGCGTCTTTCCGCTTACACCCTTTCTCACGAGATGCACTCCGTGGCCCATGTCCTTCACGTCGTCAACGCTTTCCACCTGGAACACGTGGGTCTCGTCGCTTGCGAAGTATGGGTCTGCCTTGATTGCTGCCGTCACTTCGTCGAGCTTTGCGCCTTCCTCCAGTTCCACATATACCATGCGGCGGTGTATGCCTTCGCCCAATGGAATGGTCATCGACAGTGCGTCTTTCACTCCGGCCTTAGAGCGCACGCACACGCTGTGACCCATCGACATGCCGGGACCGAAGTTCGTATATGAGAGGCCTTTCGGTGCCAGGCTCTGCATCAGCGTGCGCACGATAGAGTCGCTTCCCGGATCCCATCCTGCTGCTATCACGCTCACCGTTCCGCTCTTCTTGTTGCGCTCCATTTGGCGCTCGCGGTAGCCGCGTATGTTGGTGTGTATGTCGAAGCTGTCAACGGTGTTGATGCCGAGAGCTGTGATTTTCTCGGCATATTCCTCGCACGAGCGCGTCGGCGTGGCCAGTATCGCCACATCCACGTCCTTCAGTTCGCTGATGTCCTTCACCACGTCGTAGGCAGCCAGTTCTGACGGCTTGTTGTCGGCACCGTGGCGGCGCACCACTCCTGCAATCTCAAAATCACTTGAAGCCTCAAGAGCTTCGATGGTAAACTTTCCAATGTTGCCGTAACCCACTACGGCTGCTCTGATTTTTTTCATCTTTTTTATGTTGTATATAATTGCTTTTTTTCGATTTTGGTTGCAAAATTACACTTTTCTCAAGAAATACATGATAAAACGGCGAGAAAAAATCTAAAAAAGTTGCAGTATGTAACAATTTCGCCTATTTTATACCTTAAATACAATAAATTGTAAGCAATGCTCGTTCAATATAAAGTGGTGCTTTGCGCCAAATTGACAAATGATAATGGATAAATGACAATTGACAAATGATAGAATATATACGTGGTGAGCTTGCAGAACTTACTCCTGCGCTGGCAACTGTCGAAGCAGCCGGGGTGGGTTACGGTCTGAATATCTCGCTGAATACATACTCTGCCGTGCAGGGAATGAAGAACGTGCGGCTCTACGTGCATGAGGTTATCCGCGAAGACACTCACGAACTTTACGGATTCTTCGACGTTAAGGAGCGCGAGTTGTTTCGTCTGCTCATAAGTGTGTCGGGGGTGGGAGCGAATACTGCGCGTATGGTGCTCTCGTCGATGACCGTCGGCGAGCTGTGCAACGCCATCTCCAGCGGCAACGAGCGTGCCATACGTGCTGTGAAGGGACTGGGCACGAAGACGTCGCAGCGTATTATCGTCGATTTGCGCGACAAGATTGTCTCGATGGGCATCACCGACGAGATTCCCGCCGGAGGCAGCATCGCTGCTCCCGTTGACAATGCGGTGAAGGACGAGGCCGTGAGTGCGCTCACCATGCTCGGCTTCTCGCCGGCACCGTCGGCAAAGGTGGTGATGCAGATTCTCAAGGAGCAGCCCGATGCTCCTGTAGAGACTGTGGTGAAGATAGCACTGAAGATGATAAAGTAAGAAGTAAAGGAGTAGAGGAGTTGGCAAAGCGACTGTTATATATAATAATGTGTGTTCTGAGTATCGGGGCAATAGCGATGCCGGTGCTTCAGGACGACAAGACCAAGCCTCAGCCAAAGGCGCAACCAAAGGCTCAGAGTGACGACGAGGAGATTCCCGACTCGCTGTTGCATCCGCGTTGGCCTATCCGCAAAACGGCACCCGTGGTCACTGAGGATGCCGACTCGTTTGCCATCGACCTTAAGACTCCCGACAACATCCGTCAGGGAGTGGAATACAACGATTCGCTCGGAGTGTATTTCATCGGCTCGAAGATAGGCAGCAGCTATCTGAACACACCGCTCATGATGACTCCCGAAGAGTATAACCGCTGGAGCGAGCGTCGTGCGCGTGAGCAGTTCTTCCGCGACAAGAACGCCCAGGAAGTAGCCGCCAAAGGCAAGGAGAAGTTCGACTTCACCGACATGCACTTCAGTCTGGGACCTGCCGAGAAAATTTTCGGTCCCGGCGGTGTGCGCATAAAGACGCAGGGTTCGGCCGAGCTGAAAATCGGCATGAACCTGAAGAACATCGACAACCCGTCGCTGCCCATCCGCAACCGCCGCACCACGGCATTCGACTTCGACGAGAAAATCAACCTTAACCTCAACGGAAAGGTGGGCGACAAGATTAACATGAACCTGAACTACAACACCGATGCTACGTTTGAGTTTGACACCAAGAACATCAAGCTGCGTTATGAGGGAAAGGAAGACGAGATTATCAAGCTGGTAGAAGCCGGCGACATCAGCTTCCCCAGCAACTCGTCGCTAATACAGGGAGCCTCGTCGCTATTCGGTGTGCGTACCGACATGCAGTTCGGCCGGCTGAAACTGCAGGCAGTCATATCGAGCAAGAATTCGCAGTCGAAGAGCGTGTCGTCGAAAGGCGGCACGTCGGTGACACCATTTGAAATCGATGCCACCAACTACGAGGAAAACCGCCACTTCTTCCTGGCACACTACTTCCGCCAGACCTACGACGAAGCCATGTCGAAGCTGCCCAACTTGCTTAGCGGCATTGAGATTACGCGTATGGAGGTGTGGGTGACAAACAAGACCGGAACCACCAGCAATTCGCGCAACATCATCGGATTCACCGACCTTGGCGAGGGGATGCCGGGCATGATGCCGTCGAACCGCAATACACCGCTCTACGAGACGCTCGTCAGCACTGCCGGTGCACGCGACATCGACAATACACTCTCCGTGCTTGGTGGGCTGGGACTAACCGGCGGCGTCGATTACGAGAAGCTGCAGAGCGCGCGTCTGCTAACATCGTCGGAATACACCATTAACAAGGCGTTGGGATATATTTCGCTGAAGGCAGGCCTGCAGACCGACCAGGTGCTGGCAGTAGCTTTCGAATACAAGTATAACGGCGTGGTATATCAGGTGGGCGAGCTTACCAGCGACAACACCAATACCAGCGAGGCCCTCTTCGTCAAGACGCTGAAGAACTCGAGCAACACCCCACTTCAGTCAAACTGGCGGCTGATGATGAAGAACGTGTATTTCCTCGCATCGACGGTAGAGAACAGCCAGTTCCGTCTCGACGTGAAGTATCAGAGCGACACCGCAGGAGTGTATCTGTCGTATATTCCCGAGACACAGGTGAAAGACAAACTGCTCATACAGGTGATGGGAGCCGACCGCCTCGACGATAATATGAAAGCCCGCAGCAACGGCCGCTTCGACTACGTGCAGGGCTATACTATACAGAACGGACGCGTGTTTTTCCCAAAGGCAGAGCCTTTTGGTGAGGGTATTCGCAGCGCGCTTGTTCTTGCGGGCGTGCCTGCCTCTGTTGCCGACAAGTATGCGTTCACCGAGCTTTACGATACCACGAAGACCGCCGCCAAGCAGATAGCCGAGAAGAATAAATATATGATGGTGGGCCAGTTCCGTGGCACGTCGGCAAATGTCATTTCGCTCGGAGCCGTCAACGTGCCTCAGGGCAGCGTGAAGGTGACGGCTGGAGGTACGGTGCTCGTCGAGGGTAGCGACTATAGCGTTGACTACTCTGCCGGCGAGGTGACAATTCTTAACCAAAGCTATATCGACGCCGGAACGCCCATCGACGTGAGCCTTGAGACCAATACCGACTACGGACAGATAAGCAAGCGCATGTTCGGACTCAACTTCGAATACGAATTCTCGAAGAAATTCCAGATTGGCGGTACTATTCAACACTTGCATGAGCAGGCTCTCACCACGAAGGTTGCCATGGGCTCTGAACCGCTGAGCAACACGCTGTGGGGCGTCAATATCAACTGGAAGACCGAGAGCCAGTGGCTCACGAACGTGCTCGACAAGATTCCGTTCCTCAACGTGAAGCAGCCGTCGCAGATTACTTTCCGTGGCGACTTCGCCCATCTCATTGCCAAGACCGCCGGCGGAACTCAGGACAATGCGTCGTATATCGACGACTTTGAGGACACGAAGACCGGCTACAGCATCATCGACCCGAAGTCGTGGCAGCTGTCGAGTGTGCCGTCGGGCATTGCCAACCATGACAACAAGACCGACCTGTCGAGCGGATTCGACCGTGCGCTGCTGTCGTGGTACACCATTGACCCGCTCTTCACATACCGTAGCAGCTCGCTCACGCCGGCGCATATCAAGAGCGACCTGAACCAGCTGTCGAACCACTACGTGCGCGAAGTGTATGTCAGCGAGCTGTATCCCAACCGACAGCAGAGCAACTACAACGGAGCCACCAATACGCTGCCGATACTTAACCTTGCATACTACCCGAGCGAGCGCGGACCATACAACTTCTCTACGGCGTTCGACAGCGAAGGACGCTTCCTCGACCCGGCGTCGAAGTGGGGCGGAATGATGCGTAAACTGGATGTCAACGACTTTGAGACTGCCAATATCGAGTATATAGAGTTCTGGCTGCTCGACCCCTTCATCTATACACGTGGCACTGCACAGCAGTCACAGCTGGGAGGACAGCTGAAAATCGACGTGGGCGAAGTGAGCGAGGATGTGCTCTGCGACGGAAAGAAGTTCTACGAGAGCGGTATGGCTGTTGATGGCACCGACAACTATGAATATACATCGTGGGGAAAAATACCTCGGCAGTCGGTACAGACATATTCGTTTGCCACAACTACCGGTTCGCGAATGATTCAGGATGTAGGTTTCAACGGACTGAACGACGTCGAGGAGATGGCCTACGAGCCGTATGCCGCGTTCAACTCTTTTGCGCAGACGATTGCCAACGACAGCGTGCGTGCTGCTTGGTTGGCCGACCCTGCCAACGACAACTACCACTATTTCCGTGGCGACGACCTCGACGCTCGAGAGGCTCCAATCCTCGAGCGCTACAAGCGCATCGTGAATCCGCAAGGCAACTCGCCCGAGGGCGGCAGCGGTTCCTACGACCCGTCATACAAGACCGGCCCCGACGTGGAAGACCTCAATCAGGACTTCACTATGAACGAGTACGAGCGTTACTTCGAATATGTGGTTGATATCACTCCCGATGCCCTTCAGGAGTCGAACGTCGGCGTGAGCAACTATATCACCGACATGCGCAAGGTGAAGCCCGTACTGCGCAACGGCGTGCGCGACGAGGAAGTGACGTGGTACAAGATACGCATACCACTCAACTCTGCAATGCGACAGAGAATAGGCTCTATCAGCGACTTCTCGGCGGTGCGCTTCATGCGTATGTATCTCACGGGATTTACAGAGCCGATTGTGCTGCGATTCGGAAGCCTCGACCTCGTGCAGGGCAAATGGCGCTCCTACGAGCAGCAGCTGTCAACCGCACAAAGCGCCGGCGAGATGCAGACCAGCGCCGTGAATATTGAAGAGCACAACGACAAGCAGCCCGTCAACTATGTGCTGCCTCCGGGTATCACGCGTGAGACCGATCCCTCGCAGCCGCAACTTGTCGAGGCCAACGAGCAGGCACTGAACCTCACCGTCAACAATCTTGGCAGCAAGGATGCACGTGCGGTATATAAGAAGGTGGCCCTCGACCTGCGTTCCTACAAGCGTCTGCAGATGTTCGTACATGCCAATGCCCTTGTGCCAAATAACACCAATCTCATCGATGGCGAGCTGGCAGTGTTCGTCCGTCTGGGCAGCGACTACAAGAACAACTACTACGAGTATGAGATACCACTGACTCTTACTCCAGCCAACCATTACGACCGTTTCTCGTCGGCTGACTGTATAGCGGTATGGCCTATAGAGAACATGCTCGACATCGACATGAGCGTGTTTACCGATATCAAGCGAGAGCGCAATGCAGCCAAGTCGAACGGACAGGCTTCATACAATCGCGAGTATCAGAAAGACGACTCGGCAAACGGCAAGGCCAAAAACATCATTCGAATACTTGGAAACCCGTCGCTCGGCGAAGTGAAGACGATGATGATTGGCGTGCGCAACATCTCTACACCGCGTGCAAAATCGGGCGAGGTGTGGGTCAATGAGTTGCGACTGCTCGAAGCGAAGAACGAGGGCGGATGGGCTGCAAGCGGAACACTCAACATTCAGCTGTCCGACTTCGGAACCATAAACCTCTCGGGAAAGATTATAAACGAAGGCTTCGGCGGACTGGAGCAGACCGTCACTGAGCGTACCACCGACAATACGCGCTCATATAACTTTACAGCCAACCTGGAGCTTGGCAAGTTCTTCCCCGAGAAGGCACAGGTGACGATACCTTTCTATTACAGCGTTTCCGAAGAGCACGTGCGGCCAAAGTACAATCCCCTTGACACCGATATGGAGCTCGACGAGGCACTTGATGCCATGACCTCTACAGAGCGTGACTCCATCGAGGCGATTGCCGTGACGAAACGTAAGAATACCAACTTCTCAATCTCCAACATGCGCGTGGGTATCAAGTCGAAGCTGCATCCCATGCCCTACGACCCCGCCAACTTCTCGCTCTCATATAGTCACAGCCACAGCAAGACCACTGGCGAGACACGTGTATATGAGACCGACGACAATTGGCGCGGAGCCCTCAACTACAGTTACACGCCGGTGTATAAGACGTGGGAACCGTTCAAGAAATCGAAGAGCAAGTCGAAATGGATGGCATTCCCAAAGGCCTTCGGTATCAACTATCTGCCGCAGAACATTGCCTTCAACACCGAGATTACACGAACATATCACGAACTGCAGGAGCGCGATGTGGATAATCCGCTGAACAAGTTGCCACTGTCGTTCAGCTCGCAGTTCCTCTGGAACCGTGACTTCTCGCTGCGCTGGGACCTCACGAAAAACCTCCACATGAACTTCCAGTCGGCAACACACGCCGAGATAGAAGAGCCATACCGTCCGGTGAACAAGGACCTCTATCCAGACGACTATGCTATATGGAAAGATTCGGTGTGGAACAGCATCAAGAACCTCGGAACGCCGCTCGATTATAGTCAGCAGTTCAGTGCCTCATATCAGGTACCACTGAATAAGCTACCGCTATTCGACTGGTTGAACGCCGATGCCAACTACACCTCCAACTACCGCTGGATTCGCGGCACGGAACTTGAAGACGGAACCACGCTTGGTAACACTATCTCGAACAGTCGTAACATCACCATCAACTCTACACTCAACATGGAGATGCTCTACAACCATATCCCATTCCTGAAGAAAGCAAACGAGGCCGCGAAAAAAGATGCCAGCAACGCCAACCGCAAGCAGCGCGAGGCGGCATCGGCGGCAAAGAAGCGTCAGGAGGACAAGCAGAGACAGAAGGAGATTGAGGCAGAGGAGAAGGCAAAGAAGGGCTCGAAGAGCAAGAAGAACGCCAAGGACGACGGCGACGGTGCCGACAAAAAGGCTGCCGATGCGCAGAAAAAGAAAGCGGCTCAGCAGAAGAAACCGCAGGTGCCTGCCAACGTTCGCAATGCGTTCCAGAAGGAGTTGGCACTCGTTCCCGACAGTGGCATTGAGGTTAAACACGGCAAGAAGACCAAGCGTGTGATTGTATCGGCAAAGACCGAGGACGGCAAGGCATACCAGAAGATGAAGTTCAAAGTGGTCGATGAGAACACAATCCGCGTGTTCGGTGGCGACAGCGTGAAGGTGAAGCTCAGTGTTATTGCCAAGAAGCCTACCGAGCAGCAGTGGTGGTATCGTCCGTTGCAGAAGACGTCGCGTGTACTGATGATGGTACGCTCGATAGGTATCTCCTACCGAGACCAACGCTCAATGACTCTCCCTGGATTCCTGCCCAATGCCGGCGACATGTTTGGACAGAACACCACCTACGGCGGCTCCATGGCTCCGGGACTTGGCTTCGCTTTCGGATTCAATGGCGACGACTATATCCAGAAGAGCATCGACAACAACTGGCTGCTGCGCGATAGCAGTATGGCGTCGCCCGCGACCGTCAACACCACCAGCGACCTTCAGATAAAGGCTACAATCGAACCCATTCAGGATTTGAAGATCGACCTCAACGCGTCGCGCACAGTAACGAAGGCACGAAGCATACAGTTCCAGTACGACGGAATGCCTACCACCCACAGCGGCTCGTTCACCATGACTACTATCAGCATAAAGAGTGCGTTGGAGGGAATGGGCAGTGCCGACGACGGCTATCACTCACCATCGTTCGAGAAATTCTGCTCGTCGATAGCTGATTACCAGCAGCGTCTGCAGTCGTTCTATGCCACAACCACATATCCAAAAGGTATGCGTGATGCAAACGGTATCGACCTGGGCGGCTCGGCATACAATCCTGAGCTGGGCACTGTCGATATGTACAGTTCTGATGTGCTCATACCGGCATTTATAAATGCATATACTGGTAGCGGAGGCGGTTCGCTCGATATATTCCCTGCGCTGAAACGCCTGCTGCCAAACTGGACTATACGCTACAGCGGACTGGTGAAGCTGCCGTGGCTGCGCGACCACTTCAAGAGCATCAATATTAACCACTCCTACAAGAGCGTGTTCTCTATTGGCAGCTACTCGTCGTTCAGCACATTCCATGAGTTTATGGACGGCCGCGGATTCATCGTCGATTCGAAGACTAACAATCCTGTCCCAAGCTCAATGTACAACGTATCGACGGTGAGCATCAACGAGGCTTTCTCGCCGCTGCTTGGCATCGATGTGACGTTCCTGAACAATATGACGTTGAAGGCGGAGTATCGGCAGACGCGTGTGCTGAGCCTTTCTACCACGAGTATTCAGGTGAACGAGGCTCTCTCGAAAGACTGGGTAGTGGGCGTGGGCTATAAGGTGAGTAACTTTAATATATTCGGTAGCGGCACGTCGCGGAAGATACGCAAGGCACAGAATGGCAAGGGACGCAATGCCCAAAACAACAAAAGCACAAGCACTACGACTAACAGCGGGCGTAATCAAGGTGTGAACCACGACCTAAACCTGAGGCTCGACATCTCGCTGCGGAAACAGGCGGCAATCACACGTGACATCCGCACTGCGACGAGTGCTGCCAGCAGCGGTAACAGCGCGTTCAAGATGTCGCTAATGGCTGACTACACTCTCTCTCGCCTGCTTACGATGAGCGCCTACTACGATCGTCAAACCAACACTCCGCTCCTATCAAGTAGCGGATATCCTACCACTACGCATGACTTTGGCTTGAGCCTGAAGATCTCACTGACGAGATAGCGGTAGGCGGTGCTTCCTGTTAATGGAATTTATTTGTCGTAGGCGTGTAGGGGGTAGTCAGTGGTGAAGTGCAGGCCGCGGCATTCCTTACGTTCCAGAGCCCATCGTGTGATGAGATAGCCCACATTAATCATGTTTCGCAACTCGCAGATGTCGCGGCTTGCTTTTACACGCTTGAACAGGCGTTCGGTCTCTTCGTAAAGCATGTCGAGACGATCCCAGGCACGATGTAGTCGCAGGTCGCTGCGCACGATGCCCACATAGTTCGACATAATCTGGTTTACTTCTTTTATCGACTGCGTGATTAGCACCTTCTCCTCGTTGGTCATCGTGCCATCGTCGTTCCATTCAGGGACATGCTCGTTGAAGTCGTATTCGTCGATGTGCGCAAGAGAATGCTTCGCAGCTGCATCAGCATATACCACTGCCTCGATGAGAGAGTTGCTGGCAAGGCGGTTGCCGCCGTGCAAGCCCGTGCATGAGCATTCGCCAAGGGCATAGAGATGCTCTATCGACGATTGTCCGTTGAGATCAACCTTGATGCCTCCGCACATATAATGGGCGGCAGGGCGAACGGGTATGTAGTCGCAGGTGATATCAATGCCTATCGAGAGGCATTTCTGGTAGATGTTCGGGAAGTGGTGGCGTGTCTCGTCGGCATTCTTGTGGGTGACGTCGAGGCATACGTGGTCGATGCCGTGAATCTTCATTTCCTTGTCGATGGCTCGTGCTACGATGTCGCGTGGAGCCAGCGACAGGCGTTCGTCGTATTTTTCCATGAACGATTCGCCGGTGGGCAGACGAAGTATGCCACCATAGCCTCGCATGGCCTCGGTGATGAGGTAGGCGGGATGTGTTTCGCTGGGATTATGGAGCACCGTGGGGTGGAACTGCACGAACTCCATGTCAGCCACAGTTCCCTTGGCGCGATATACCATTGCTATGCCGTCGCCGGTAGCAATGACGGGATTTGATGTTGTCATATATACTGCACCGCAACCGCCGGTACACATCACCGTTGCCTTTGCAAGGAAAGTGTCAACTTTCTTGGTGTCGGGATTGAGCACGTATGCACCGTAGCACTGAATGTGCGGAGAGCGTCGTGTCACCCTAACCCCGAGATGATGCTGGGTTATGATTTCCACGGCGAAGTGGTTTTCGCGGATGTCTATATCGGGACAGTTGCGTACGGCCTCCATCAGTCCACGCTGAATCTCGGCACCGGTGTCGTCGGCATGGTGTAGGATGCGGAACTCGGAATGACCACCTTCGCGGTGAAGGTCGAAGTCGCCGTTGTCCTTACGGTCGAAGTTCACTCCCCACTGCACCAGCTCGCGAATCTGTCCGGGGGCATTCCGCACCACTTGTTCCACTGCTGCACGGTCGCTGATATAGTCGCCTGCAATCATCGTGTCGTTGATGTGTTTGTCGAAGTTGTCGAGCTCCATGTTTGTCACCGATGCAACACCGCCCTGAGCGAATGATGTGTTGGCCTCGTCGAGGCTCGTTTTGCAGATAATGCAAATCTTTCCCTTGTGTTCACGCGCCACCTTCAGGGCGTAGCTCATACCGGCAACTCCTGCTCCGATGATGAGGAAGTCGTATTTATAGACCATAAAATAAGATGTTTTCAACCGTGCAAAGTTATTACAATTTTATTAAACTGCCAAATTTTATATAAAATATCACGTGTTTTTTTCGTTTTGACGCTTTTTTGTAGTACCTTTGCCTTACGAAAATGAAAAAGACATTTATTACAGCCATATTTACACTGCTGTGCCTTGGTGTCGTGGCACAGACGGAAATAACCGACAGCATTGCTGACGATACACTCGCTGCCGACTCGCTTGCTGCCGATTCGACGGAACAGGAACTCGCATATCCGCAGAACATCCAGGTGAGGCTGGACAAGTTAATGCGCGAACCGTTGTTGGAAATCTCGCAATTGGGGCTGATGGTTTTCGATCTTGATGCCGACAGCACGGTGTTCGCCGCGAACAGCCGCCAGACCCTGCGGCCTGCATCGACGATGAAACTCATCACCGCCATCACTGCTCTTGACAATCTCGGCGGCGACTACCGGTTCAACACATCTTTATATTACGACGGCACGATAGCCGAACGCACTCTTATCGGTAATATTTATTGCGTGGGTGGTATGGACCCGCTGTTCAATAACGACGACATGAACGCTTTCGTGGAGAGTATCGTGGGGATGGAAATCGACACCATCAGAGGATATATCGTTGCCGACAAGTCGATGAAAGATACCCTGCGGTACGGTGAGGGGTGGTGTTGGGACGATGACAACTACGTGCTGTCGCCATTGCTCGTGGGACGTGAGGATATTTTTGTGGCTACACTGAAGACTCGCCTCGCCGAAGCAGGCATCTGTGTTGATGAGGCTGTCGATACCATAGGGACGATTCCAGTTGGAACATATGCCCTCTGCACTCGCACGCATACCCTCGACCAGGTGCTCATGCCGATGATGAAGGACAGTAAGAACCTATATGCTGAGTCGATGGCATATCAGATAGCAGCACAGAACGGTCGTATGAAGGCATCGTACAAGCATGCCAAGACTCACATGCAGAAGCTTATCAACCGCATCGGACTGCGGGCTCTCGACTACCGTCTGGCCGACGGTAGCGGGCTGTCGCTTTACAACTATGTGTCGGCACAGCTACTCGTGGCTCTGCTGCGCCATGCTTATCGCAACAGCGAAATCTTCATTCACCTCTATCCTTCGCTCCCTATTGCCGGCGTCGATGGCACATTAGCGAAGCGAATGCGCAAGAGCCATGCCTTCGACAATGTTCATGCAAAAACCGGTACGCTGACGGGAGTAATCTCACTTGCCGGTTATTGTCGTGCTGCCAACGGTCATATGTTGGCATTTGCCATTCTCAATCAAGGAGTGCTCAATGCGGCTCGAGCACGCGCATTCCAAGATAAGGTGTGCGAGGCTCTCTGCTGTCCATAGCTCACGGCAACACTCCTATTGGATGATGACCCTCGGATGATAAAATTGGGGAGAAATATTCAGTAGAAAAGATAAAAAAAACAAGCAAAAAGGCTTTAAATTTGTTTTTTTTCCATACCTTTGCAGACAAATTGTAAAAAATATGAGAAAGCTACTGATTGTAATAATATGTGTTGCTGTGTCAGGCATCTTTTCTAACGATGTTTCAGCAAAGAAGAAAAAGACGCAACTCTCTTCACTATTGGCAAAAAAAGACTCTGTTAATAGTGACCTTACACGTATAAAAAAGGATGCTACGGTGAAGAAAGGTCTTTTTACCGTATATTTCAACGAGAAGACCGGCAAACTTTACTTCTCTATCCCAGAAAAGGCTTTTGGGAATACATACATGCTTGCCAGTCGAATCACCTCGACGAGTGACGGCGACGACTACGTGGCAGGGCAGATGAATGTTACTCCAATGCTCGTAAGGTTCAGCACCGACGGTCGTGTTGTTTATATGCACCAGGTAAGGAATCTTGAGGTGGCATCAGTGAGCGATCCTATCTATCCGTCGTTCAAGCGTAACAATATGGAACCAGTGATTAAAGGATTTAAGGTCGCCGCCAAGGACGGTAGCAGTCTGGTTATCGATGTCACTGCTTTTTATGCATCCAACGAAAAGTGTATAAGCCCGATGAAGGACACCAGTCCGATTGGCAAGCTGCTTGGCAGCGACAGTAAACTAAAGGGCACGTTTCAGTCAGAGGCCTCGGGAATAAGTCTTGTGAAGGCTTTTGAGAAAAATATTGAAGTGGCATCGCTACTCACTTATCAGATAACAGGAGTATTGCCCAAACCCTATTCAGTAAGGGTGCGCCGTTCACTGTGTGTGCTGCCCGACGATCCGATGCCAATGCGACTGCAAGACAACCGTGTGGGATTCTTTTCCATCGACAAGGATATATACTCAAGCGATGCCGACCGCATCAAGCAAAAGACATACATCAACCGCTGGCGTATAGAGCCGAAGGATGAAGATCGCGACCGCTATTTTGCTGGTGAGCTGGTGGAACCGAAGAAACAGATTGTATTCTATGTCGATTCCGCTTTTCCAGACAAATGGCGCTCTACAATCAAGGAAGGTATCGAGGTGTGGAACAAGGCATTCGCGACGGCTGGCTTCAAGAATGTTATAAAGGCACTCGACTATCCTAAGAACGACTCGCTTTTCGACCCCGACGACATGCGCTACAACTGCTTCCGCTATGTAGCAACTTCTACGGCCAACGCCATGGGTCCAAGTTATATTGATCCTCGCACGGGCGAGATTCTGGCAGCCGATGTGATATGGTATCACAATATTGTGTCGCTGTTGCATAACTGGCGCTTCGTGCAGACAGGAGCCGTCGATGCAAGGGTAAGAAAACTGAAGTTCGACGACGACGTGATGTGCGAATCGTTCAAATATGCTGCCTCACATGAAGTGGGGCATACTCTCGGACTGATGCACAACATGGGAGCCAGCTATTCGTTCCCTGTAGAGAAGTTGCGTGACCCACTGTTCACGCAGAAGTATGGCACCACGCCGAGCATCATGGACTATGCTCGTAATAACTATGTGGCGCAGCCCGGCGATATGGAACGTGGTGTGAAGCTGACTCCACCGGAGATTGGCGTATATGACCTATATGCCATCAATTGGGGCTACCGGCTAATTCAGGGTGCTAAAAGTCCGGAGGATGAGAAGCCTACTCTCGACGAATGGATTGACGAGAAGGCGGCCGACGCGATGTATGAGTTTGGAGCACAGCAACTTTTCAGTACCATTGACCCCACCGACCAGACTGAAGACCTCGGTAACGACCATATCAAGGCATCTGACTATGGTATCAGCAACCTGAAGATACTCATGCAGAATTTCGACACATGGCTTATGGATAAAGGTGAGCGTTATGACAATATCGACAATGTGTATCGCGAGATACTGAAGCAATATAACCGTTATGTAAAGCATGTCACTCCCTATCTTGGAGGGTTCCGCTTCGAAGAGATCCGTCAGGGCGATGACAAGCCGTCGGGCAAACACTATATAAATAAGGTACAGACGCGACGGGCTTTCGAGTGGCTGTTGGCGCAGGTGAGGACGTGCGACGATTGGCTTCTGCCTAAGCGACTGATGGGTAAGCTAGAAATTGACCTCGACCTCAATAGCAAGTTGCGCACTCAGATTGTTACGAGCATGCTCAACGGCTCAGTGCTCTACCGCATACAGGAAGGAGGGCTGATGGATGCGACGGCAAACTATCAGGTGTCGGCATACCTGAACGACGTAACGAATGCCATCTTCAAGGCGCCGTCGGCTGGCAGAATCTCTGTGGCTGAAGAGCAGATAGAGACAGCTGCCATCGACTTCATGATACGCAATTCAGGAATAGCGGCAAAAACAGCTTCTACAACATCGTCGTCATCGCTCGACGAAGACCGTTGTGATGACTTCTGCGGCTACTCCACCGATTTCGCACGCATCAACTTCGGAGTGTCGTCGCTCTCGAAGGAGCAGCTTGGGGCTCTGATGCTCAGCAGACTGAAGGCAGTGTTGGCAAAATACAAAATCTACCGTAATGCGGCTACCGGCACCACACGGGACTTCTACGACTATGAGATAATGAAAATAGAGAAAGTACTATCAAACAAATAATCATTAATGTTATGATGAAACTAAAGGTGTTCTGCATACTGTTGCTCTCAATGCTGGTGTTCTCCATGACAAGCCTCGCACAAAGCGGAGCGGTGCTCAAAGGGCGTGTGCTTGACCCTGGAGGCGAACCACTCATAGGAGCACAGGTGAGATGGTATGGAGAGAAGACAGGAACTATCACCGATGTCAACGGCAATTTCCAGTTGCCGCGCAAGGAAGGTGCTACGAAGGTTGTGGTGTCATTCATCGGATATAAGATGAAAGAAAGTGAGGTGGTAGCAGGAGCAGACAATATTGAAGTAAAGATGGAAGACGATGCACAGCATCTCGACGAGATGGTCGTTGTGGGATACGGCATACAGAAGAAGGTGGCAATTACGGGAAGCGTTGAGACCATTAAGGCCGAAGACCTGTTGATGATGCCTACTACCAATCTGGATCAGGCACTGACAGGACAGGTGGCCGGACTGCAGGTGATGCAGTCCACCGGCGACCCCAGTGTGGCGCGTGAGTCGGACATACATATACGAGGCATCAACTCGGCACCTCTGCTTGTGATTGACGGTGTACCGCGATTCGGAACGAACACCAGCGACGGCGAGACGCGTCTCTCCGACCTTAATCCTGACGATATTGAGAGTGTCACTGTGCTCAAGGATGCTGCTGCAGCTTCTGTTTATGGTGCACGTGCTGCCAACGGAGTGATTCTCGTGCAGACAAAGCGAGCGCAGGGTGATCAAAAGGTGAAAATCAACTACCGCGGACAGTTCAATATCCAGGAAGCTACCCATCTGCCAGAGTTCCTTGATGCCTACGAGTTTGCGCTGCTCAGGAACAGAGCTATCGAGAATTCTGCCACTACATACAATCCCTATACCGAAGAACAGCTGGAACAGATTCGCTGGCACACTAATCCAAATGTGTATGGCAATGAGAACATGCTCAACTATCTTGACAAAACAGGATGGTCAACAACTCACAGCCTGAGTGCCAGTGGTGGCTCGAAGTCGATAAAATACTATCTATCGTTTGGATATGCTGACACTAAAGGTATCTATAGTGGGGTAGGGCGACAGAGACTTAACTACATGGCGAAAATAGACGCTACGCTTACCAGAGGACTGGTGCTCTCAGTGGATGTCAACGGCTCACGCACAAAGGCAAAGAACAGCAGCAATACCACCATCAATGCCGCCTATAGCTATTCACCGCTACAGGTGCTGCAGTTCACCGACGGTAGTCTGGCAAGTGCTGACGGCAGCAATCCTCTTATCAATGTCTATGGACTTGGAGGCTATCGCCAGGACAATTATAAAATGAATACCATCACTGCCAACCTGAACTGGGAGATTCCTTGGGTAGTGGGATTGAGCGCATATGTTCGCGGCACGTTCGATGACAACTCGCAGGTGAAGAAGACCTTCGATAAACCAGTAACGCTCTATACTTATGATGCCGTTACAAATACGTTTGCCGAAGACCCCAACTCAGTATATCCGACGGCAAAGGTGTCGCTGACACAATATGACCAGTCTTACGAGAGCCAACTATATGAGTTCGGACTAAACTATAAGCATATCTTCGCCGACAAACATGATGTTGGCGGTACGTTCGTTGGCAACTTCCAACGAAGCCATACCATATACATGCAAGGAGCGAATCTCGACAAAGGTATCTACCCCGAGACGATGGGGACGGCACTCTCTGATATGACTCTAACGGGAACTGAGACAAAAACACAACGTGCGTCGTTCATCGGTCGTCTAAACTACGGATTCGACAGCCGTTATTTCTTCGAGTTCAGTTTCCGCGTTGATGGCTCCAATAACTTCTCTCCCGAGAAACGCTGGGGATTCTTTCCCTCATTCTCAGCTGCATGGGTAATCTCTAACGAGAAGTTCTTCAGGAACTGGAACCAGAAGGTCATGTCGAATGCCAAACTTCGTGCCTCCACAGGGTGGCTCGGTAACGACGGAGTGGCTGGTGCCTATTCCTATCTGAAGTCATATCTTGAGGCCCCAGGGACAGGTTATCAGATTGGCGGCACTTATCGTCCTGGACTACTGTTGAACGGTAACCCTAATCCAGACCTCACATGGGGAAAGACTCACGACTACAACTTTGGCATCGACCTCGGATTCTGGAACGGGCGCATCAGCGTCACCTACGAATACTTTCTCAGATATGAGACTGACAAGATTACGTCGGCACCTGACTATCTATACCCATACTCCACGGGAGTCAATGGCAACGTGCCGAACCTGAATTTCTCTGAACTGAAAGCATGGGGATGGGATTTGACCATCAATCACCGCAACACTATCGGTAAGTTCAAGTACAATGTAGGCATCACGCTCTCGAAGAGCGATGACAAGTATCTCGACTTCGGCGACGAGAGCGCTCAGAACGCCAATTTGCGACGTGTGGGCAATAGTAGCTTGGTGTGGACGATGTATCAGTCGGCCGGACTCTTCCAGAGCCAGGAGGAGATAGACTCGTGGGCCGACCAGGACGGGCAGCGCAATGCCTCGTTAGCTCCCGGCGACATTAAATACGTGGATATGAACGGCGACGGCAAGATTGATGTCAACGACATGATATACGTGAAGAATTCGTCGTATCCAGACATGGACGTAGCACTGCGCGTAGGAGCCTCGTACAAGGGTTTCTTCATCAACGCGATGTTCCAGGGAGAGATAGGCTATAAGAAGAACATACCCGAATACTATAGTCTTGATAACGGTACGTTGCAGCGTTTCCAGAAATATCATCTTGAAGATTCTTGGACACCCGAAAATCCTACTGCAAGCTATCCGAGGATAAAGTTCGCGTCGAGCAGCGACAACAATCGCAAAACATCGACATTCTGGGTACAGACGTGCAACTTCCTCCGCCTGAAGATGCTCAATATCGGCTACCAGTTTCCACAGAAGTTGCTGAAGAGCGTCCGTCTGTCATCGGCAAGCATTGCCTTCCAAGGTAGCAATCTGTTTACTATCAGCAACCTCACCGATATGGATCCGGAGCAGACAAGTCGTGGCTATCCTATACAGCGGTCGTATGGCGTTACTCTTAATCTGGGATTTTGAAAATTGTTAATAGGCAATTGGGAAGATGAAAATATGTAAATATATAATAGTTGGGATGTTGGCACTGACGGTGCCACTCACCACCGGGTGCAACAAGGTGTTCGACGATGCTCCGATGAACCAGATTTCCGAGGAATCGATGTGGAGTAATTCGATGCTTCTTGACGAGTATGTGAACACGTGGTACAGGAACATGAACAACGGCTTCAATCAGTTTGTGTTCACCATGTCGGGCTATGGCTCGCTGTCGAGATATTTCCTTCCGTGGTTCGGTGACCAGATAACCGTGGGAAGGGCTGACTGGCTGAACTCCGGATATGGCGACATACTGAAGGCTAATGAGACTACTATCACGGCCTGGGCTCAGAATACATGGAGTAACTACTACACACAGATACAGTATATCAACTCATTCTTTGCAAACGAGCACCGCGTGCAGAATGCCGAGCAGCGCACACGAATCGAGGGCGAGGCGTATTTCTTTCGCGCGTACTATTATTATATGTTGTGGCAGAGATTCGGAGGGTCGTTGCTCATCGACCATGTGATCAATCCACTGGAGAACCCTGAGAAAACTCCGCGTGCATCCTATCCAGAAATGGTGAACTTTATCGTGAACGACGCCCAGAAGGCTGCACAGCTGTTGCCTGAGAGCTACACAAGTTCTAATGTGGGACGCGTAACAAAGGGAGCTGCGCTGATGCTCATTGCCAAAACATATTTTTGGGCTGCCAGTGAGATGTTCCAAAACAGGGAAAAGGCATACATGGGATTCACCGACGATCAGTCGCAGGCGATGTTGCAGAAGGCAAAGACTGCTTATGAGACCCTGTTTGCCCTCAATGCCTATTCGCTTGTTCCCATCTTTGCCACCACGCAAGATGGCATCCGCGATGAGTATCGCAAGATTTTCCTTACAAAGAACAGTCAGGAGTCAATATTTGAGGTACAGCATTCCGATGACGGTGATTATTCAAACAAATTCGGACATCGTCTCGATCGCTTCGCAGCCGCTCCCTCGTTTACCGGCACCTACTGCGTATATACCCCGACGCAGAACCATGTGGATGAGTATGGTATGCGCGGAGGCAATGTTTACGACAGCAACAACCCATATGTTAACCGCGACTACCGTTTCTATGCCAACATTCTATACAATGGCAGCACATATCGCGGTCATGAGATGGAGATAAGCACCGTGGATGGCGTTGTGGGAGCAGACCTCAAGCCTTATGGAACTTCCACATCGGCAGGCTATACGTTGACGGGCTATTATATGGCTAAGTTCCTTGATGAGAGTCAGAGCATCGACAACAACGATACTTACGCCAGCAAGCAGAACTACATTATCTGGCGGTTGGCAGAGGCTATGCTTGACTATGCCGAAGTGTGCTACCGTTTGGGCGATGCAGTGACCGCACTTGGACAAGTGAACCAAATTCGTCAGCGCGTACATATGGACGCATTAGGTAGCATTACCTTAGACCAGATTCTTAATGAGCGCCGTGTTGAGATGGCTTTTGAGGAAACAACATACTGGGATCTCTTTCGTCTTGGAACGGCAATGGAGAAGTGTAACGGAAGCACGAATCCGCTGAAGAAAATGACTGTCACCGTGCGCAACGGCAACACAACGTATGCCGTGAGCAATCTCGACCGCCGTGCACGCAACAACTGGGTGTTCTTGGAGAAAGAATACTACTTTCCTATACCCTGGAGCGAAGTAAAATATCAAGGAATCGAGCAGAATCCGGGATGGAGTGAGGTTTAAGTAATTTACAATTTCAGAATTATCAATTTTAATTAATAGTGCTTATGAAGAAAATCTTTACTTTAGTTTCGCTGTCACTGATATATGTCGTGACAGCAGGTGCGCAGACATTTAATCTCTTCCCTACTGAAGACGTTGATGCCAACGGATGGCTATGGTTTGACACTGCCGAGAAAATTTCAAAGTATGTAGGGTTGTGTGACGAAGACAACTACACCGTGGATCCTAACGGAAAGGTTGTGCAGATGGCATTTGCCAACATCACTCCCGACTATCCTGAGACTATAGCCAGTGCCGACGCCATTGGTGTGGGTACCGACTCGGAGTTTGGCAGTGAGGGGGCTATTAAGGGAGCTGTGATTATGGCACCTTCTTCTGCCCAAATGACTGCCAATGGTGGAGTTATAATCCTCAATCTGCCGTCATGCTCATCAATCGGTCTGTACCTCTCTTCTGAATACAGTATGATGGGTCGCACGTTGATGCTAACTCCCGGCAAGGACATGAGTATTGATGATTCTCCTGCTGGTGCTGACTCTTGGACGGGAAGCACAAAGGTGATTTATACCCGTGCAACGGTATTTGGAAAACTTTCCAATGCAGGTCACTTCAAGTGGGAGACCGCAGCCACCCAGAACAACGGTAACAACACCGATGTTACCTTCGTGTCAGACAATGCCGTTTATTTCGGCCTTCAGAATTGTAATCGCTATCCAATTTATGTTCATGGAATCAAGGTGACAACTCCGAAGCAGGAGACTCTTGGCGTTAAGGGTATCGCTGCCGTTACCGATGACGATATGGCACGTGTGTATAGCCTCGACGGAAAATACATGGGACTGCGCGATGCAGACAAGAATCTTGCCAAAGGTATCTATGTAGTTAAACATGGCGATAAAACACGTAAGGTAATAGCGAAATAACAGATATAAATGTATATATGTATAACTAAAATTACTCTATTATGAAAAAATTATTTACTCTAACAGTATTTGCGATTGGTTCGTTCCTCGGCGTGCAGGCCCAAGACCAGACTCTGATTGACTTCCCGACAAATGCTGATGGTATTGCCTTCAGTGGAACGACGCTGAAGGCAACCGTAAAAATCCACAACAACACAGACGACAAGGATTGCTTTCAGTTGAAGAATGGCTATACGTCTAATGGTAAATTCAACACAAATGCTATCAAGCTCGGTGTTGAAGGTGGTTTCAAACCTGGCGACGTCTTGACAATTGCAGGAGCAATCAACAACAAGGATGCTTCAAAGCGCGCCACAGCCGTAGTGTTCCTTCTGAATGAAGACTCGACATGCACGAAGTTGTTCCAGTTCAGCGATTTCATTAATGGACGACTTGTAGCAGACGAGCCCGTTGAGGAATCGTTTACTATCGCCGATGCAGTTGATACTCTCTATATCGGTCGTGACGGAGGTACTGCTGCGAGTTTAACTCTAATCAAGGTTGTGCGTCCCGCTTCTGTTCCGGCAATTACCGCTGTTGGTACTGTTGGCGTAGAGCGCACCATCACAATCGGCACGGATGCAGCAGGCAAGACAATAAAGGTTGACTGGGGCGACGGAAACCTTGTTGAGCAGACATCCACTCAAGCATACGATGGCTGGGACGGTGGTATGGAATTCACTGGCACTCCGGCAGGCGAGGGCGTCATTAAGATCTACGGTGAGGGCATCATCTATATTGAGGCCAACGGAAAGTTCAATGATGACAAGAGCGATATACCCAATGCCCTTACAGCCATTGACATTCGTCTGGCACCGGAACTTGACGAGGCGGCCCTGAATGCCAACAAGATTATGAACCTTGATCTTAGCAAGAGCGCAAAGCTTAAGAAGCTGAACATCGCCAACAACAAGTTTTCCACGATTAATCTCGCTTCCGTTACGGCTTTGACCAATCTCACAGCCAACGACAACGAACTGACGGCTCTCGACCTAAGCAAGAACACTGCTCTGACGGCAATTGTACTTTCTAATAACAAGTTGACGACTCTTGACTTAAGTAACAACACTTTGTTGAAGACCATGACCGTTATGAATAACGAGATTGAGGAGGTTGTCATCGGTGCAAATACTGCAAAGGGTCATACTATTCAGTTCGGTGGCAACAAGCTGAAGAGCATTGACTTGTCGCAGATGACAGACATTTCCACTTCATTCGTTTACCTGCGCGACAATGTAGAGATGAATGACATCGTCTTCCCGGAGGGTAAGACTGTAAGGCGTCTCTGGGTTGACGGTGATGCCTTTACTCTGGCACAGCTCTATGACTTGAAGAACAAAGTTTCGCAGACATTTACCTACGCCACGACTTATGCTTCTGCCACACCTCAGGCTCCGATGACTATAGAGGTTACGGACGGCAAGGTTGACCTCTCATCGCAGGCCATTCTTGGTGAGACTATGACCGAGTTCACCTGGATAGCAAATGGCAACGACACGTTGAAGGTTGACGTTGATTACACCGTTAGTGATGGTGTGTTCACATTCAAGGCGGATAAAGAAAGTGCTTACTGTATTATGACAAATGCAGAACTTCCTCTCTTCACTCTGGCTAAGCCATTCGTGACTACTGCCGTTGACATTGCAGTACACACAGGCATCAACGATGTTTTTCATAGAATGGAGAATGAAGAAAAGATAAATGATAATGTTATCTATAATCTCAACGGACAGCGTGTATCTGCTCCTCAGAAGGGCCTCTTCATCCGCAACGGCAAGAAGGTTATACTGAAATAATAATGTTGAACTAAATATGCAGTCCCCCTCCCCTGTGGGAGAGGGGCTGCTTTTCTAACTATGAGAAGAATATTGTTTTTTGCAATGTTGTTGCTTTCAGCACAGAACATACTGTCTGAAGAAATATCACGTAGCAACATTGTATGTTTCGTACGTTTTGCCGACGAGACAGAGGAGGATGTCTTCACTGACCATGACTTTGCTCACTATGCTACTCTCTTCAACGGTGCTGAGCCAAGTGCGAACACCGTGTATAACTACTTCCGTCAAGCATCCTATGGCAAGATGTCGTGGACGAGCGTGCTCTTTCCTGGTGCCAACGGCGTAAAAATTGTGTCGTATAGGGCACAGAACGAGCGTGGTTTCTATCAGCAGAAGAGTAGTATCAATACTCAGGGTTACGAGGAGGACGATGCTACCGTCAAGGCGGCTCGTGAGCGCGGACTGGTGAAGGAAATTGTGGCACACCTTGCGGCCAACCTTCCCTCCGACGCTGTTATTGATGCCAATGGCGATGGTCTCGTTGACAATCTCACTATAGTGCTCAGTGGCTCGTCTGACATCAGTAACAAGTATTTGCTATGGCCTAAACGCGTTGACATCGTATCGGCTGCTGATGATTTCATGATTCACGGCAAGAAGGTGGTGGGCTATATATTGACGTTCGATCGCTCCAATGGCTTTGATATGCTACGCAATATACCCATCAATACCGGTGTGCTCTGCCATGAGATGTCGCATTCGCTCGGAACCTACGACCTATATCACGCAGACGGCAATCTGAACCCCGTGGGAGTTTGGGATCTGATGAGCGACAACCAGGAGACTGCACAGAACATGACGGTCTATACCAAGTGGCGCTACTGCAAGTGGTTAGAGGAAGAGTACGGCACGGCAGGCATTCCTGAGATTGCCGTCCCAGGTGTTTATACACTGAATCCGGTGGGCGGTTCAACTGCTGACAATATTGCATACAAGATACGTCCCGTTGGGCGCGATGAATATTTCGTGCTCGAATACCGCAAGAAAGAAGGTTTCGATGCAAACCTCCCCGAGTCGGGAATCATTATCTATCGCATCAACCCCAATCAGAGTGGTGGAAATGTGGGATATAACGGCACTACACGCCTCGACGAGCAGTATGTGTTTCGTCCCGGAGGTACAACCACTGCCGATGGAGATATCTCTAAAGCAGCTTTCAGTGCTGAAAGTGGCCGTACGGCCTTTGGTGGTTTCGCTGACATCAAGCCCTTCTACAGTGACGGTACACCAGCAAACTTTGCGATCGCCAATATTACGTCAGCCGGAGAGACTATCTCGTTTGAATTGCTGGCAAGCAGTAAGACCTTGCTTGTGTCTGACACCGTGGTTGCGCTAAAGGGACAGAAAAACAGTGCTGTCAGTATCAGTGTGGCCTGCAATGACAACTGGAGGATAAGCGGGGTTCCCGAATGGCTCAATGTTACTCCCACTAACGGCGATGCCGGTGCTACGGTTACGGTGGCAATCACGGCCGCCAGCGACAATAATACCGGCGACGTGCGTACGGCAACGCTCAACATTAGCAGCACAGACGATGCCACATTGTCGAAAACCGTTGTTGTTAGCCAGGAGGTATTGTCGCAGAGTATTCTTCTTGCCGATGGCTTTGAAGATGTGTCGAATCCCATTGGCTGGGTGATGGAGAACATCGGCGAGGCAGGTAGCGGCTGGCAATTCTCTGAAGGCTCCACCAGTGGTAAGCTGACTAAGATGACCAATAGTGGCACCCATGCCATGACGATGAAGGAAACATACTTCGAGGAGACACATCAGGAGGCAGTGCTCACGTCGCCTACGTTTGCCGGAGGAGTCAGCCTCAAGTTCTATTCTCACACCAATGGCGGTAATGCTACACCGAAAACAAAACCGTCGTATCTCGTACAGGTGAGTAGCGACGGCGGCTCGACGTGGAACACCATCTTCGACGTTCTCTCCGACTATCCTCGCGATGCTTATGGCAATACCGTAAAGGCAACGTCATATACACCAATCATACTCGACCTCTCAGCATACACTTCCGACAATATGAAGATACGCTTCTACTGTTGCGATGCCACCAACGACGGTCTTAGCTACTGGTGGCAGATTGACGACCTTGAAATCAGTGGCGGCAGCGATACTGGAATCAGCGACGCAACGCTTCAAGTGGATGATTGTCAAAGGATAAAGAATACAGTTGTCTATAACATCAATGGACAACGTTTGGAGTCTCCACGGAAGGGTATTGTCATCGTTGGTGGAAAGAAAGTCATGGTGAAATAATTGTAAAAATGTGAAAAGTCTTGGAGTTTTGCTTAAATATAACTATATTTGCAGGCAAAATAACTAACAGCTAAAAGACAATAATGAAAAAGATTCTCTCGGCTATCTGTATAGCAATGGCAGCACTGACAAGTAGTGCGCAGGGGTTCGACAATCTGCCTGATCCTATTGAAGATGTAAACAAAGTAGTTGACAACACTCCTGACAGTATCGCCAAGGCGCTGATGTCGCGCCCTAAACCCGGAACCACACGAAAGGGTTCGCAGCCCGTGCTTTTCCTCATTGGCAACTCAACGATGCGCAATGGCACGTTGGGCAACGGCAACAACGGACAGTGGGGATGGGGTTACTTTGCCCACAATTTCTTCGATGCTGGTAAGATTGCCGTTGAGAACCAAGCTCTCGGTGGAATGAGCACGCGCACGTTCTACAAGCAATTGTGGCCTGCCGTGCGCGAGGCTCTCAAGCCGGGCGACTGGGTGATTGTGTCTATCGGACATAACGATAACGGTCCCTTTTTCAGTGGCCGTGCACGTGCTGTTATCCCTGGCATTGCCGATACTATGATTGTAGGCAAGATAGAAGGTACCGACATTATTGATACAGTATATAGCTACGGCGGATATATGCGTAAGTATATCGAGGAGATTCGTGCCAAGGGAGCTCATCCTATTCTGATGTCGCTTACTCCGCGCAATGCCTACGATGATAATGACAAGATAGTGCGCAAACCTCATGGTGAGTGGCTTAAAGCCATCGCCAATGAACAAAATGTACCGTATGTTGATCTTAACGAAATCTCTGGGCAGAAGCTCGACCGATACGGTCACTGGAAGGAGAGCTACCATTTCTATAAAGACAATATCCACACCTCGAAGTTCGGTGCCGAGATGAATGCCCGAAGTGCTGCGGAGGGTATCATGGCAAATGGCGATTCTCAGCTTGACGAACTGAAGGCAATGATGATCAACGTTGTGCCAGACGTGTGGCATGTTGACCGTAGCGGTGGCAAACCCGTGGTGTTCTTTACCGGCGACTCTACGGTGAAGAATGCCGACAAAGACGACGACGGCATGTGGGGGTGGGCATCGCAGGCGATGACTGTTTTCGACGAGAGCAAAATAACGCTCTGTAATGCTGCACGTGCAGGACGTTCTACACGAACGTTCCTCAAGGAGGGACTGTGGGACAAGGTGTATAACTCGCTGCAGCCCGGCGACTATGTCACCATACAGTTCGGCCACAATGACATCTGTCCTATTGACGACCAGAAGGCTCGTGGCGTAATCCCCGGAACTGCCGACACTAACCATGTATATCGTCTTGCCGACAAGAACTACGAGGTGGTATATAGCTTTGGATGGTATCTTAAGAAATTCATTCAGGACGTGCGCGAAAAGGGAGCCACGCCGATACTCGTAAGCCTTACCCCTCGCAACGAGTGGCCCGGCGGCAGGATAGAGCGTCGCGACGATACCTACGGCAAGTGGTACCGTGAGGTGGTCGAAGAAACCGGTGTAGAGTTCATCGATATGCACAATATCTCAGCCGACTTCCTCGACAAGAAGTTCTCAAAGAAGGTGCCTGCCGACAAGGAGAAGGCCAAGTCAGTCATAGCGAGGATAAAGGAGAAGGCAGGCATTTATTTTAAGAAAGACCACACTCATGCCTCGAAGCTTGGGGCACAGATGAATGCCCAGAGCTTTGCCAAGGGCCTTCGTGATACCAATAGCAGTCTTGCACAATATCTGAAATGAGTAGCAACAAAAACTAAAAATCAACTGTAATATGAGAAAGAAGGACGATTCGATGATTCTTCCCGAAAAGAAGAACAGACAGAACATTCTCGTTTTTGCCGGAATCGCGGCTGTCGTTGTTGCGGCGGTATTAGCGGCAGTCTATTTTCTGACGCAAGAAAAACCAGGCAATGAATTGCTGAAAGTAGAGCCTCCGGTATGGAACCGTTTCGTAGTAACCATTGGCGATTCAGAAGTTAATCTCTACAGGGAAGCCAATGGCAGCAGTGCACAGCTCAATCTGGTGTTTGAAGATATTGAGTCGGATGCGCTCACCTATTCTTTCAAATGGAATGACGAGCGGGTGCCTTCTGGCTTCACCTTCATGCCATATACTTTAAGTAAGGACAACGTTTTGCCCGTCATAGGAGAGACAGGCGAGTGGTATAAGGTGGTTGTATCTGCAGTGGAATTTGGAGTAGCTGAGTGCTATGTCAGCAAGTCGAAGTGCCGACAGGTAACGGCTCAGCCTGTAACTGAGCAGCAGTTGAAGTCAATCAAAACATACGCAGACTACTCGGCCACCTTCAATCTTCGCACAGAGGGTAAGTATAAGAACATCTGTTTCATATCGCAGATGTCAGAGATGGAAGGCTCGTGGATAGATGCTGCTGTGCTCTACGATGGAGTGCTCGTCAATCCTCTTACGTGGCGCGCCGATTTGTCCAAGATTAGCGGTGGTATTGAGGGCGTTGAGCAATTGTTTGAATATCTGCCTCCTACGAAGTCCGACAAGCAGCTTGAAAGCTATTATTTCCCTGACGTGGCAACCGACCGCCTCTTCACATTTGTGCGTCAGATTGGTCCTGTGCCAGCTCGGATTCCAGAGCCTGAAGTGGAAGAGAATCCCGTTATCAACAAGACTATCGACAAGTTGTCGTCGGCCATCATCAGTGTTAATGCGGCACTTAAGGAGTGCGATGACATGGACGACATTCCCCCAGCAGGCATTTGTAACAAGATAGATGCCTTCATAGCAGACCTTGAGCAGAAGACCGACTCAATGACTCAGGAGCAGAAAAAGCGTTTCAGTGAACTTAAGGAAAAGGCAGTTCAAACAAAGGCTTATGCCTCGAAAGTGAAGTCTGAATACGATGTTATGTCGGATGCCTACGATGATGACACTGATTTCTGAATATGATAGACAGAGCGACGATAGACAAGATAATGGATGCCACGAATATCGTGGAGGTGGTAGGCGACTTTGTGACACTTCGTAAGGCCGGCGTGAATTACAAAGGGCTCTGCCCTTTTCACGACGACAAGACTCCGTCGTTCATGGTTTCGCCTACGAAAGGTATCTGTCATTGTTTCGCTTGCGGCAAGGGAGGCAATGCCGTCAACTTCCTCATGGAGCACGAACAGATTACATATCCTGATGCTCTGAGGTGGTTGGCAAAGAAATACAATATCGAGATTCAGGAGCGTGAACTCACCGATGAGGAAAAACGTGAACAGAACGACCGTGAATCGATGTTTATCGTCAATGAGTGGGCAAAGGACTATTTCCATACCATACTGAACAACGACGCTGACGGCACAGCCATCGGCAGGCAGTATTTCCGCAGTCGAGGCATACGTGACGACATCATTGAGAAGTTCTGTCTCGGCTTTGCCCTTAGCAAGCGCGACGCACTCTCAAACGAGGCGCTAAGGAAAGGCTATAAGGAGGAGTTCCTGGTGAAAACCGGTCTTTGCTATAAACGTGAGAGCGATGGTTCGCTCGTTGACCGTTATGCCGGCAGGGTAATATTCCCATGGTTTAATATCAGTGGTAGGGTGGTGGCATTCGGTGGCCGACTGCTTGACTCGCGCACTAAAGGCGTACAGCAGAAATACGTAAACTCGCCTGACAGCGAGATATACCATAAGGAACGTGAACTATACGGTCTCTTCCATGCCAAACGCGCCATTGCCAAGGAAGATTGTGTGTATATGGTAGAAGGCTATACTGACGTAATAGCTATGCACCAGTGTGGCATTGAGAATGTGGTGGCTAACTCAGGCACCGCACTGAGCTATCATCAGATACGTCTGCTACACCGTTTCACGCAGAATATCGTGTTGCTATACGATGGCGACGAGGCCGGCATAAAGGCTGCCATGCGTGGCACCGACATGCTACTTGAAGAAGGTATGAACATTAAGACCTTGTTGTTGCCCGACGGCGAAGATCCCGACAGTTTTGCCCGTAAACACACTGCCGAAGAACTGCGCAACTACATCGAACATAACAAGACCGACTTCATCGAGTTTAAGACTCAGTTGATGCTTAAGGGCGTAACCGATCCCATCAAGCGCAGCGAGGCTGTGAGTAGCATACTGAAGAGCGTGGCCGTGATTCCCGACCAGATAGTGCGCGAGACCTACCTGCGCGAATGTAGCATTCGTCTTGGGATGAGTGAGCAGACGCTTATTGACAGTGTGAATAAATTCATCCGCAGCAACCGCGAGGAGAAAGAAAAGGAAAACCGACGAGAGAACCGTAGCGAGGAAAGTGTTCAGGATTCCGTAAAGGTTGACATTGGATTCCACTCTGTGAGCGAACAAAACGACCAAGTGGAGCGTATGCTTGTTCAGTGCATCATACGCGACGGCGAGAAGACTGTGTTAAAGGGCATAGAGACAGCCGACGGGCAGTTAATCGACCTCAACGTGGCGCAGTATATTGACTATGATTTTGCTGCCGATGACTTGCAGTTCAGTAATCCTTTATATAATCGCATACTTGCCGAAACACTCGAACATTGCGGTGAAGAGGGATTCCAGGCGCAGCCGTATTTTGCTAACCATCATGACGTCGAAATCAGCAAGTTGGCTTCGCAGCTGATAGTGAACCGCTACCACCTCAGTGCCAGTATGCAGATTAAAGAACGCGAAGGACAGCTACTCTCCCGCGTGCGCCATCTTATTAGCGATTTGCGCATGGACATCCTTAATTCTCGTATGAAGGATGTTAAACGCGAACTTCAGAATGCTGGCAACGACATGGCCAGGGTTATGCCTCTGCTTGGCAAGTTGAACGAGATAAAACAGTTGCGTGATCAGCTCGCCACGGAGCTTGGCAACGATTTGGGAAATTAACGGAAACCGACTCATAGAAGTGCCGGATAGCATGACAGATGACATTTCTTGCGATAATATATTGGTTTGTTGTAGCGATGACCATTATCCATGTGCTGATGGATAACCGTCATCCAGTGAAGACCATGGCATGGATTCTGGTGATTTATTTTGTGCCTGTTGTGGGAATAGTGTTCTATTTGCTTATTGGTATCAATACACGTCGTGAAAAGCTTGTCAGCGGCAGAAGCATGAATCAGCTGACTCGCCGGTCAATGCTTGAATTTGTTGAGCAGGGCAATACCCCTCTGCCTGAAGAGCGTCGTACTCTGATAAACATGTTTGTCAACCAAAACTCGGCCCTACCGTTCAAGGTGGCCACGACCGACATTTTTACCGATGGCAGCTCATACTTCCTCAGTCTTGTCAGCGACATCGCCCATGCCACCGACCATATACATATCGACATGTATATACTTGAGAACGATCCTCTTGGTATGCTAATTTCTGATATACTCATTGACAAATCTCGTCAGGGAGTCGAAGTGCGCATCATCATCGACGACGTGGGCTGTTGGAATGTTCCGTCGCGTTTCATCGAACATCTGCGCGAGGAGGGCATCGAGGTGCGGACGTTTCTGCCCGTTCATTTCATCACTTTTGCCAGCAAGGTTAACTACCGCAACCACCGCAAGATGATTGTTATCGACGGTAAGGTAGGATATATTGGCGGCATGAATATCGCCCTGCGATATATTAAGGGCACCGCCACCATGCCTTGGCGCGACACTATGGTGCGCATAACTGGTTCTGTGGTATGTTCGCTTCAGAGGGCATTCCTCATTGATTGGTATTTTGTTGACCGTACTCTCATCTCCGACCGTAAGTATTACCCTACCGTCGATGTCCAGTCTGCCGATAGCAATAGTATAGCGCAGATTGTCACCAGCGGTCCCGACACACCTAATCCTGAGATTATGCAGGGCTACGTTCAGATTATCCATGAGGCACGTCGCTACATTTATATCGAGAGCCCTTATTTCCTGCCCACTGAGCCGGTACTGTTCGCGCTCAAAGCGGCAGCGTCGGCAGGTGTTGATGTGCGCATCATTTGCCCTATGCGTTCCGATGCGTGTTTTGTGGAATGGGCCGGACGATCCTATCTGCGCGAAGCGGTTGAAGCAGGAGTGAACGTCTATCTATATACCGAGGGTTTCATACATAGTAAGATGCTTGTGAGCGATGACTATGTCTCTACCTGCGGAAGTACCAATGTGGATTTCCGCAGTTTCGAGAATAATTTTGAGGCTAATGTGTTTTTTTACAGTACCGATATTGCGCTGCGAATGAAGCAGATGTTTGCCGACGACCAGCGCCGGTCACGCCTGTTGAGCGACTTCTCCAGCCGTATGCATCCGACTTTCTTCCATCGTCTGTGGGAGAGTCTTATCCGTCTGCTCTCGCCGTTAATGTGAATAAAGAGAAGTTCACACTACCGTATGAGCGGTGCTCAATGAAGTGTGGATGTTGCGTGAAGTTGTTGTCCTTGCCATGTTCAAGCACGAATATGCCGCCTTCTCTTAGAATGTTTTTTTTCATGATGATGTCAGGAATCAGCCTGATTTCCTTCATGGCATATGGTGGGTCTGCAAAGATGAAGTCGAACTGTTGGCTACACGACTTCAGGAATCGGAATACATCGCCACGTATCGGGATTATCGCGGGTATAGCAGTTCCCTTTTCTTGTAAGAGAACGGGTGAAGATTCTGTAAGTTTCTTTGTACATTCACGTATGAATCGGTGATGGTCGCGATCGGCCTCAATGCTTATCACTTGTCGGCATCCGCGTGATAGTAATTCGAGCGAGATGCTCCCAGTGCCAGAAAAAAGGTCGAGCGCTGTGGCATTCTCAAAGTCGATATACCCGTTGAGCACATTGAAGATGTTTTCCTTGGCAAAATCAGTGGTGGGGCGTGCCTTGAACGTCCGGGGAATGTCGAAGTGACGGCCTTTGTATTTTCCGGTGATAATTCTCATTTTCCTTTGATATAAAATGTCATCAGGTCGTAAGGCATGCCTTTGATTTGCGTCACATGACTGCGGTTGAACTCTCCAGACGGGTTGATTACGTATGCACGTTCTATGAAACGCTTGACTTCGTTAGTAAGCCATTCTCGGTCGGGAATGTCGCCCACAATGTGCAGCTCGTCGTAATTGGGGCGCATCTGAAGTAGTTTCCATACGTATAGCATGAAGTAGAGAGCATCGTTGCCACGTTCAGTGTCGAAAGTATTGCAGTATTTGAAGCGGTTCTGCCGGAATGCCATTATCTCCAGTTTCTTGTCGTGGAAATATCCGTAGAGCTTGTTTCTTACTCCGGTATAGCTGCGTTTGTTGAAATGTCGCCACACAGGAGTTAGAGTGTGGAAGAAAGTGACGTCCTCGTAGTTGTCGCCTACAACGAGCTTCAAGTCTTTGTTTATAGAGAATGCCGCAACGGTTTTCAAGTCGGGAAGCACGTTAAACAGCACCTCGTCGGAAGAGTATCCGGGGTAGGAGTGTGAATAAAGATAGTTAATACTCGACTCGTCAAACAACTCTATTGGTATCATGAGCACTGGAGTGTCGATCATCACTTGTGCGCGGCTGAATTGTCGTGGCATCTCTGCTTCTTTAACAGCCTTACGCAGGTTTGCTGCCATCGAGATACCGCTGCGTACAGTGTAGGGCTCATACACTACCTGCCCTTCGGGATTCACCGACGAGAAAGATAGCGAGTTGCGGCTGATGCGTATGGTGAGTCTTTGTCGTGACTGAATATTGCTTGATTCTGCCATATCTTTTCATTTGTGTCTGCAAAATTATAAAAAAAAAACGAAAACATAGTAAATATCGGAAAAAAACGCTACCTTTGCCGTTAGTTTGTGTGTACCCGATGATAGATAGCGAGCTTCAGATCAGAATATGGTCGCAGTTTCAGCATGAGCCTACCTCCGATCAGCGCAGGGCCGTCGAGACGTTCTGCCACTTTGTTACCGATCGCCATAATCACTCGCTGATGGTGCTGCGTGGGTCGGCAGGCACGGGAAAGACCTCGCTTGCCGGTGCCATCGTGCGTGCCATGCAGTCGCTTCAGCAGAAGCTGGTTCTGTTGGCTCCCACGGGGCGTGCTGCCAAGGTGTTCTCGCTCAATTCCGGCCATCAGGCATATACCATCCATCGCAAGATATACCGCCAGCGGAGTGCTGCCGATCTCTCTTCGTTCGCCCTCAACGACAATTTAAGTCACGACACACTTTTCATCATCGATGAGGCATCGATGATTAGCAGCCAACCGTCGCAGTCGCCTTTCGGCAGCGGAATGTTGCTTGATGATCTGTTGCAGTATGTATATAATGGTATGAACTGCCGCATGATGCTCATCGGCGACCGTGCGCAGCTGCCTCCCGTCGGTGAGGCAGAGAGTCCGGCACTCATTGGTTCCGTGCTCCGTGGCTATGGCATGACGGTGTATGAGTGTGATCTTGTCGAGGTGCTCCGCCAGAGCCGACAGTCGGGAATACTCTGGAATGCCACTATGATACGAACGATGATTACCCACGACGCTGTTACGGCGATGCCTTTGGTTCGTTTCCAAGGTTTCCCTGACATCCACTGCGTTCCAGGTGCTGAATTGATAGAGAGCCTGTCGTCGAGCTATTCGCACGTGGGCATCGACGAGACGATGGTTGTGACACGTTCCAACAAGCGTGCGAACATCTACAATCAGGGTATCCGCAATATGGTGTTGGGATGTGAAGAAGAGTTATCTACGGGCGATTTGCTGATGGTGGTCAAGAATAATTATTTCGTCGTGGCCGACAAAGGCGTGGATAAGGATAGCAGTGGACTGGAGTTTATTGCTAATGGCGACCGTGCCGTGGTACGCAGAGTGCGTCGTGAACAGAAGCTCTACGGTTTCCGTTTTGTAGAGTTGACGCTTCAGTTTCCCGACTACGACGACTATGAGTTTACGGCCGAGGCCATTCTCGACACCCTGACTACCGAAGCACCGGCGCTCACCCCACTACAGCAGCAGCAACTGTACGATGGCGTCATGGCCGACTATGCCGACATTCCCCAGAAGTCTGAACGCATAAAGAAAATCAAGGCTGACAAGTATTATAATTCCCTGCAGGTGAAATTCGCATACGCCGTAACCTGCCATAAGGCACAAGGAGGGCAGTGGGCGCACGTGTATGTTGACCAGGGTTACATGACCGACGATATGCTAACCCCCGACTATATCCACTGGCTATATACCGCGTTCACTCGTGCAACAGAGCATCTGTATCTTGTGAACTGGCCGAAACAGCAGACGGCGGTAGGAAACTAAAAATAAAACGGTTGAATTTTTCGCATAATCAGAATTTTTGCACTATCTTTGTAGCCAAAATGCAATTATACGTATGTTATATATCGACGACGAGATTAATTCGTTTAACCTTGAGGAGGCTCTAATGGATATTTCCCACCAAAGGAGGGAGCAGGCATTAAAGTTCAGGCACGAGCAGGGGCAGCGTCTCTGTGTTGCTGCCTATCTTTTGCTGAAGCAGGGGCTGGCGCTTGAATATGGCATCTGCGACAATCCGGAGCTTAGCTGTTACGAAGGTGGAAAGCCATTTATCGTCGGTCATCCTGAGATACACTTCAATTTCAGCCATTGCCGCGAGGCTGCTGTGTGTGTGGTTTCCGACCGTCGCGTGGGTGTTGATGTCGAGTCGATAAGTAGATACAAGGAGTCGTTGGCACGCTATACGATGAACTGTGCCGAGATGGAGTGCATCGTTGGAAGCCGCTATCCTGACATCGAGTTTACAAGGCTTTGGACGATGAAAGAGGCAAAGCTCAAGCTCACGGGTGAGGGCATACGCAACGACCTCAAGTCGGTGCTCACCGGCGACGAGCAGTTCCGGCAAATAATAAATGTGGCCAAAGGCTATGTCGTATCATATATTACCGACGTAATTAAGTAACATCTAAAATATAAAACTATGAGATTAAACGGACGACGCGAAAGCTCGAATGTAGATGATCGCCGTGGAATGAGCGGTGGCAGGAAGGCAGGCCTTGGAGGCATTGTCGGTATCATTATTGTGGGCATTATGGCATATCTGCAGGGAGGCAATCCCATCGAGGCGGTAATGCAGGAGGCCAGCAACCAATATCTCAACGGAGGAAATACAGAAGTGGCTGGAGGAGCACAGCGTGAATTCACCGAAGAGGAGCAGGAGCTGGCAAAGTTCTCTAAGCAGATTCTTGCCGGCACAGAGGATGTATGGATGAAGATTTTCGAGGAAAACGGTATGAAGTATGAATATCCTCGAATGGTGCTCTACACCGATGGCGTACAGACGGCTTGCGGTCAGGGGTCGGCACAGATGGGACCGTTCTATTGCAGCGGCGACCAGGCTCTGTATATCGACCTGTCGTTCTTCACTACGATGAAAAGCCAGCTGGGTGCCGATGGTGACTTTGCCTACGCATACGTTATTGCCCACGAGGTAGGTCATCATGTGGAGTATCTTACTGGAACGCTCCAGAAAGTGCACGAGCAGATGTCGCGTTTGCCGCAGAATGAGGCTAACAAACTCTCTGTTCGCTTGGAGTTGCTTGCCGACTTTTATGCCGGTGTATGGGCACATCACGACAACAAACGCTTCGGTTCGCTGGAGGATGGAGATATTGAGGAGGCCATCAGCTGTGCTCAGGTGATAGGCGATGACTATCTGCAGAAGAAAGCTCGCGGATATGCTGTGCCGGAGAGTTTCAACCACGGCACTTCAAAGCAGCGGATGAAGTGGTTTAAGTTAGGACTGGAGACAGGAGATATATCAAAGGGAACAACCTTCCAGTGTTCAGACGCTGAACTGTAAAACATCAAGTCCGGGCATCGCTCAAACGAGTGATGCCCGGACTTGATAAATCCATATTGTTATTTCACAAGATTGCCCAGGATGTCGCGTGTCAGTTCCTTAGTGATAGTGCGTGTGGCTGCGCTTGTAGCGTTCTTGACCACACGTTCCTTGGCTGAAGTGCGCGCTTTCGACTTCTTTCCTGAAATTTTGTCGCTCACGTAGCTGCCCAGCAAAGCGGCGAGTGTTGAGGTGACAGCCGTCATCACAGCCTTGAGAACCTTGCCCATAATGCCCGGCTTCGACGCTGTCTCGCGGCCTTTGGCCTTTTTCGTCTCTTTTTCTTCTGCCTCCTGCTCGGCAATGGCTGTCTGCTGTTCGGTCTGGGCAAGCAACACTTCGAATGCACTTTCGCGGTCAATGGCATTGTCGTATTTGCCGTAGATGCTACTCTGGTGGATGATGTCCATACGCTGTCCTTCGGTGATGGCTCCTATCTGGCTCAGTGGAAACAAAATCTTGGCACGCTCTACAACGGTCGGTGCGCCTTTTTCGTCGAGAAAGCTTACGAGAGCTTCGCCGGTTTCAAGCTGCATGATGGCTTCGTCGGTCTTGAACGACGGATTGGCACGGAAGGTGTCGGCAGCCGTCTTCACTGCTTTCTGGTCTTTCGGCGTGTAGGCACGCAGGGCGTGCTGCACGCGGTTGCCCAGCTGTCCGAGAATGTTCTCGGGAATGTCTGTAGGACTCTGCGAGATGAAATAGATGCCCACGCCCTTCGAGCGTATCAGGCGTATCACCTGTTCAATCTTGTCTAACAGTGCCTTCGACGTGCCGTCGAAGAGCATGTGTGCCTCGTCGAAGAAGAACACCAGCTTCGGCAACGGCAGGTCGCCGACTTCGGGCAGGGTAGAGTAGAGTTCTGACAGCAGCCATAACAGGAATGTTGAGTAGAGTTTGGGCTGCATCATCAGTTTGTCGGCAGCCAGCACGTTCATTATGCCCTTGCCGCCCTCGGTCTGCATCAGGTCGAAGATGTCGAACGACGGTTCGCCGAAGAATCTGTCGGCTCCCTGGCTCTCAAGCTGCAGCAGTGCACGCTGAATGGCACCGATGGTCGGCGTAGGGATGTTTCCGTATTTTGTGGTATATTCCTTTGCGTGTTTCGACACCCAGTTGAGCATTGAGCGAAGGTCTTTGATGTCGATGAGCAGCAATCCGCGCTCATCGGCAATACGGAATACGATGTTGAGCACGCCGTCCTGCGTTTCGTTGAGTTGCATCAGACGGCTGAGCAACTGCGGCCCCATCTGCGATATGGTGGCACGCATTGGATGTCCCTGCTCGCCGAAGACGTCGAAGAAACGTACCGGACAAGGTTGGAACTTAGGATTCTCGATGCCGAATTCCGGCATTCGCTTTTCAATGAATCCGTTGAGCTTGCCCGGCTGTGATATGCCGCTGAGGTCTCCTTTCATGTCGGCCATGAAGCATGGCACTCCAGCCTGGCAGAATGTCTCGGCCATTACCTGCAGGGTCACGGTTTTTCCCGTACCTGTTGCTCCGGCAATGAGTCCGTGGCGGTTTGCCATCTTTCCGGTAATTGATAGTGCTCCGTTGGCACAATGGGCAATATACAGCCCTCGTTGCTCGTCAAACATACTTTTTCTCTTCTATTCCTTTATTCCTCAACTCCCCTGTTCTTCTCACAGCTTGGCCAGCTCTATCACCTTGTCGATGGCAGCCGACAGTCCGTCGGCATTTTTGCCTCCAGCCTGGGCGAAGTGGGGCTGTCCGCCGCCGCCGCCTTGAATCAGCTTGGCAGCCTCGCGCACCATCTGGCCTGCGTTAAGACCGTGGTCTTTCACCATGTCGTCGCTCATCATCACGCTTAGCATCGGCTTGCCGTTAAACGTGGTGCCGAGTGCGCAGATGAATGGTGGCTCTACGGCAGCGCGGAGCTTGAACACGAGATCCTTGGCGGCCTCGGGCGACATCTCTATCACGCGTGTAATCACATTGACGTGGTTTATATGTTGTATCTCGGTCATGAGATACTGCTTGGTGCGCTCCACTGCTTCTGCCTGGAACTGCTCAATCTCTTTCTTCATCTGGTCGTGCTCGTCGATATACTTTCTGATCACTCCCTCAAGATCCTTGGCGTTGTTGAAGAATGCCTTCACTGCCTTCAGATGGTCTTCCATAGCGTACATCAGGTCTTCACACTCTCTGCCTGTCTTTGCCTCAATACGCCGGATGCCTGCTGCCACCGAGCTCTCGCTGATTATTTTGAATACTCCGATGCGGCCGGTGCTCTTGGCATGGATACCGCCGCAAAGCTCGCACGACGGACCGAAGCGCACCACACGCACCTTGTCGCCGTATTTTTCACCGAAGAGAGCGATGGCACCCATCTTGCGTGCTTCTTCAATCGGGGTGTCGCGGTGTTCGTCGAGTGCAATGTCCTCGCGTATCATGGCGTTGACCATGCGTTCCACCTGTCGTAGCTGTTCGTCGCTTACCTTTTCGAAGTGTGAGAAGTCGAAGCGCAGCACGTCAGGGCTTACGAACGATCCCTTCTGCTCAACATGTTCACCGAGTACCTGTTTCAGTGCGTAGTCGAGCAGGTGGGTGGCAGTGTGGTTGGCAGCGCAGGCATTTCGCAGGTCGGTATCTACACATGCCATGAAGTCGGCCTCGGTATTCTTCGGCAGCTCGTTCACGATGTGCACCGTCTGTCCGTTCTCGCGCTTGGTGTCGATGATGTTGATGGTCTCGTTCTCGCTTACGATTACGCCTCGGTCGCCCACCTGACCTCCCATCTCGCCGTAGAACGGGGTGTTGTCGAGCACCAGTTCGTAGAACTCCTTTTTCTTTTGAGTCACCTTGCGATAGCGCAGTATGTGGCATTCATATTCCGTATAATCGTAGCCCACGAATTGCTGTTCGCCCTGGCGCAGTTCTGTCCAGTCGCTGTTTTCCACCTGGGCTGCATTGCGTGCGCGTTCCTTCTGCTTCTGCATCTCAACGCCGAATTGCTTCTCATCGACCGTGAATCCGTTTTCTCTGCAGATAAGCTCGGTGAGGTCGAGTGGGAATCCATAGGTGTCGAACAGCCTGAAGGCATCGGCACCGCTAATCTCCCTTGCACCCTTGCTGCGTGCCTCGTCCATGGTGTCGTTGAGCAGGTTGATGCCCTTTTCCAGAGTGCGCAGAAACGAGTCCTCCTCTTCTTTCATCACCTTGGCTATGAGCGTCTGCTGTGCCTTCAGTTCGGGGAAGGCGTCGCCCATCTCGCTCACGAGCGTAGGCAGCAGTTTGTAGAGGAATGCCTCGCGCTGCCCGAGGAAGGTGTAGGCATATCGCACGGCGCGTCGCAGTATGCGGCGTATCACGTAGCCGGCCTTGGCGTTCGACGGCAGCTGGCCGTCGGCTATCGAGAAAGCCACGGCACGAAGATGGTCGGCGCAAACGCGCATGGCTACATTGATGTCGTTCTGGTGTTTGTCGATGGGATTGACCGTCTCCTCTTCGAAGGTGACGTATTTCAGACCCGTAATCTGTTCCTCTGCCTTGATGACTGGTTGGAACACGTCGGTGTCGTAGTTGGAGTGCTTGCCCTGCATCATGCGCACCAGCCGCTCGAAGCCCATGCCGGTGTCGATGACGTTCATCGACAGCTTCTCTAACGAGCCGTCGGCCTTGCGGTTGAACTGCATGAACACGAGATTCCAGATCTCAATCACCTGAGGGTCGTCCTGGTTCACAAGCTCGCGGCCAGTCTTGCCGCTTTGAGCCTTCTGCTCGGGAGTGCGGCTATCCACGTGAATCTCCGAACACGGTCCGCATGGTCCCGTGTCGCCCATTTCCCAGAAGTTGTCGTGCTTGTTGCCGTTGATGATATGATCCTCGGGCACGTGCTTTGCCCAGTATCGTGCTGCCTCGTCGTCGCGTGGGATGTTCTCTTCGGGCGAACCCTCGAACACCGTGACGTAGAGGTCGTCAGGGTTCAGCTTCAGCACGTCAACGAGATATTCCCATGCCATGTCGATGGCACCCTCCTTGAAATAGTCGCCGAAGCTCCAGTTGCCCAGCATCTCGAACATGGTGTGATGGTAGGTGTCGTGTCCCACCT
>CAMOEW010000006.1 GCA_946612625.1 uncultured Prevotella sp. | reverse complement strand
TATGGTATCTGACGTGCGGCATTTCTTATCTCTCATAAAGCCATAGAGATGGAGAATAGCTATGTGTTAATTTCCCCGTCTTGCCTTTTATTTACGGTCATTCTGCGTTAATTCTCCAAAATCCGTCTTTCGTTACAGACTTTTTTCGTAACTTTGCAGCACTTATGCAATTGCCAAAGGACTTCATAGATTCTACTTTGACGACGATGGGCGAGGAATTGTTCTCCAAGTTCATCTCTGCTCTTGACGACGAGAGTCCTGCCAGCATACGTGTGAATGTGGCAAAGACTGCGCTCTCTTGTCGCGGAACTGCTGTACCATGGTGTCAGTCGGGATTCTATCTTGAGGGGCGTCCGCCGTTTACATTCGACCCGCTGTTCCATGCCGGTGCATACTATGTGCAGGAGGCCGCATCAATGTTCGTTGATTATGTCATGAGAAAGGCTGTCACCGACAATATCGACAAGCCACTGCTGGTGCTCGACCTCTGTGCCGCTCCCGGCGGTAAATCTACGGCATTGAGAGCAGCTTTGCCCGAAGGCAGTCTGCTCTTCTCCAACGAACCCGACCGCAGGCGTTGCAACATCCTGTCTGAGAACATTATGAAGTGGGGGCATCCCGATGTCGTTGTCACAAACAACTATCCTCGAGATTACCGCAAGAGTGGAATCGCATTCGATGCTATTCTCTGCGACGTGCCCTGTTCTGGCGAAGGGATGTTCCGTAAGGATGAAGGTGCCATCAGAGAGTGGAGTGTTCAGAACGTGGAACGCTGCCAGAGGCTGCAGCGCGAGATAGTGAGCGAGGCGTGGTCGTGCCTGCGTGACGGCGGCATGATGATTTATTCCACATGCACGTTAAACACCAAAGAAAACGAGGAGAATGTCAAGTGGATATGCTGTGAATTGGGTGCCGAGATTGTAGCCCTCGATGTACCGTGTGAATGGAATATCACGGGATCGCTACTTTCCGGATTCGCTGCTCCCGTATATCGTTTCATCCCTGGTATCACTCGCAGCGAAGGTCTCTTCATGGCAGTTTTGCACAAGTCAGGCGAAGGAATAGCAACCGTGGTCAACGATGCTTTACATTCAATGGCGGCAAAGAGACTCAATGTCGTTCTCGATGGTGTAATGACTCCCACGGTGAAAGGCCGCGATTTCATTCCAGCTCATGGTGAGGCGTTGTCGCTGTCATTAGAGCGCACTAAATACCCGTCAGTGGAACTGGAATACCCGACGGCAATACAATATCTTCGCAAGGAAGCGATTACGGTGCCTGCCGACACTCCACGTGGCATAGTTGTGGTAACGTTTCTTGGCTTCCCCCTGGGGTTTGCGAAGAATATCGGCAACCGCGCAAACAATCTATATCCCCAAGAATGGAAAATTAAGAGTACACATATACCTAAAGAATATGAAACAATACTTGAATTTACTTGACCGCATACTGACAGAAGGAGTAGAGAAAGGCGACCGCACCGGTACCGGCACAATAAGCATCTTCGGCCATCAAATGCGTTTTAACTTAGACGACGGATTCCCTCTTCTTACGACGAAGAAGCTACATCTTAAGTCTATTATCTATGAGCTGCTGTGGTTTCTTCAAGGCGATACCAACATTAAGTATCTGAAGGAACACGGTGTCAGCATCTGGGACGAGTGGGCTGATGCCAACGGCAACCTCGGACCGGTATATGGTCATCAGTGGCGTTCGTGGCCCGACTATGACGGAGGAACAATCGACCAGATACAGTATGTGCTTGATCAGATAAAGAACAACCCAAACTCCCGACGAATGATTGTCAGTGCATGGAATGTGGCTGAGGTCAACAAGATGGCTCTTCCCCCATGTCATACCATCTTCCAGTTCTATGTTGCAGACGGGCGTCTGTCGCTGCAGCTCTATCAGCGCAGTGCCGATACGTTCCTGGGCGTGCCATTCAATATTGCGTCATACGCCCTACTGTTACAGATGATGGCTCAGGTGACGGGACTTCGTGCAGGCGAATTCATCCATACCACCGGCGACACCCACCTATATCTGAACCATATCGAACAGGCTCGGTTGCAGCTCACCCGTGAGCCGCGACAGTTGCCGGTAATGAAAATCAATCCCGATGTCAAGAGCCTCTTCGATTTCCAATATGAGGACTTCGAACTCGTAGGATATAATCCACATCCACACATCAAAGCAGCAGTTAGCGTATGATAAGCATTATAGCAGCTGTGGCACGAAACCGTGCCATAGGTTACAATAATAAACTCATCTATTGGCTACCCAACGACCTGAAACGTTTCAAGGCACTGACAACCGGCAATACTGTCATCATGGGCAGAAACACCTATGATAGTCTGCCCAAAGGTGCACTTCCCAACCGCCGCAACGTGGTAGTAAGCCGCAACATAAGTGAATTGCCTGGATGTGACGTCTATGCTTCGCTCGATGAAGCACTTGGCAGCTGCGCTCCAGATGAAGACGTATATATAATAGGCGGCGCCTCTGTGTATGAGCAGGCTATCGGAATTGCCGACCGACTATGTCTTACCGAAATCGACGACATACCGGAGAATGCCGATACTTTTTTCCCAGACTACAGCGGCTGGACGAAAGTAAAAGAGGAAAGACATAGCCGCGACGAGCGTCACTCGCACGACTATGCCTTTGTGGATTATGAATTAGGTAACGATTAGTCCAGAATTGCATTGAGAGGCAACTGGCGGATGATGGCTGTGTGGAACGAGATAAGAGTCTCGCTCGATGACAGTCCCAATGGCTGGAGCTTATCGTGGATGATGGTTAGCAAATGGTGATTGTTGACGGCATAGAGCTTGATGAACAAATCGTAGTTGCCGGTTGTGTAGTGGCACTCTACCACCTCGGGAATCTTTTCCAGTTCGGAAACGACATAGTCAAAATCTTCGGGATTCTTAAGATTCAGACCGATATAGGCACATGTCTCGTAACCTATCTTCTCTGGGTCGATAACAAACTGCGAGCCTTTCAAGATTCCCAAGCCAGTAAGCTTCTGGATGCGTTGATGGATAGCAGCACCGCTGACATTACATGCTCTGGCAACCTCCAGAAAAGGAATACGTGCGTCGCCAGATATCATTTTCAGTATCTGTTTGTCTAAATTGTCTAATTTCTGAGCCATGAATATAATTTAATATTTGACGATTTAATTATTTAACGTTTTTTGTCCGAAAGGACGGCTGCATAGTTGATATTGAGAGCACCTGCCTCGCGGAGAGCCTGCTTGACATCGGTGACAATACCCATGGGAACATCGCGGTCGGCCTTGATACTTACAGTCATCGACTGCACATCAGCTGCCGACATCCGCGAACGCTCATCCTCGATATAATGCTTGATCTCATCTACGCCTGCCAGCTTGTCGTTCAGCTGAATACAATAGCCGCTGCCCTGTGAAGGGTTGAGGGGCTTACCTATATAGATGTAGCTGACTGTAGATTTCTTCGTCAGTCGCTCAAGCTGTTGGCCCGAAGGAGTCTGATACTCTACCTTTACCGGCACCTCGCGGATGTGCGTGACAATCATAAAGAAAAAAAGCACAACAAAGATAAGGTCGGGCAGAGAGGCTGTATTAAGCGCAGGTATGCTGTGGTCGCTCTTGCGGAACATGCTCATTTCAGGCCTCCTTTCGATGATTCGCTGATGCGTTGCGGATAGCGCAGGGCAAGTGCCTCCAGCTCCTCACGCGTACAGTCGGCAAGGCTGCAACCAAACGTCTGTCGGGCGCAACGGTCGCGAAGGTCGTGATAAGCACCTATGATGGCTTCCTGCATCAGAAAATATGTATTATAAGAACTTTCGGGATGAGCTATAATGCAGAGAACATGCTTATTGGCCACTGGCACCTTGCCGAATATCGGCAACATTACGACAGTCTTTTCGGCTTTATCGGGGGAATTATCAATGTTCTCCACGAAATCGATGATACGACTGCGAAGCTGTGAGCTGTTCACCATCTCGCCATTGCAGGTAATAGTGTTATCGGCATTGACGGCAATCTCCATAACATTGCGCTTAGTTACCTCGCGGTGTTCCAGCTTCTGCTCTTTCTGTATGGGTGCCATTTGGCGAGGAAGTCCCATATCAGTGTCCATAGAGGTAGTTACAAGGAAGAACACCAACAGCATGAACGAAATGTCTGCCGTGGAAGTTGTGTTCAATTCGGGAACACTCCTATGTTCTTTTTTCCCAAACATTACTTTTTCCTAAATCGTTTCACTTTACCCCACCCTATGAGCAACACTGCAACCAACATGAGAAGCAGCGACGAGTTGACAAACATATCCGACGTACGCAGCCAAAACCATGAATCGAACAGACGACCGTTGCTGCGGATTGGTTCGGAAGAACCAAATATGAAAGTCAGCACGAGAATGAACAGTAAGCCCACTGCAACGCTCCAGCCTATGAGACGTGACGGAATACCGTTGACTATGCCACGGTCGCGACTACGTTTTCGCCATCCTGACACCATCCCGACGAACATCGTAACAACGGCCAAGCAGCATACGATATAGATAAAAGCCAACAGGACGTCGGTAAGCAACGGAGTGCTATAAGTGCTGCCGTCACCCAGCGATATATTGAAGCCTATAGTCCAAAAAGCAACAAAAACCACAACCGCAGCAATGATTAGCGGAAGCAGCACGCGACGGGAGATGCGTTCTGTGGCTTTATTACCAATAACGTCAGGCATTGGTCTGCGACTTGTATTTCACGATACTGTCCATCAGCGTTATTGCCGACTCCTCCATCTGGGCAGTAAGGTGTTCGATTTTCGATATTATATAGTTGTAGAACAACTGCAGGATAAGAGCCACGATAATTCCGAAAATGGTAGTGATGAGAGCCACCTTCATACCCTCGGCGACAATACTCGTTGAGATGTCGCCGGCATGTTGGATATTGTCGAATGCCATTACCATGCCGATTACTGTACCGAGAAATCCCAACGACGGAGCCATGGCAATGAAAAGCTTTATCCACGAGCAACCTTTTTCAAGGTTTGAAACCTGTACACCACCGTAGCTCGATATTGAACGCTCGATATTATCCATCTTCTCACCTATGCGCAACAGTCCTTGATAGCAGATGCTGGCCACGGGACCACGAGTATTGCGGCAGATAGTCTTTGCACCATCAATGTCGCCGGAGTTTATTTTCTCGTCAATGATGGCCATAAATCGTTTGGCATCAATCTCGGAGAGTGTGAGATAGATGATACGTTCAATGCAGAAGGCAAGTCCCAAGACGAGGGCGAGAGCCACAAGCGACATATAGCCGGCACTTCCCTCAATGAACTTCGTCTTCAACACCTTGTGGATGTGGAGTCCCGAATTATCGGAAGAACTGGCAGAATCCTGCATCTCTTCATCAGCTAAAGAGTCGAGTATATCTGCAGAGGCCGACACTGTCTCTACTGCTGAGCTGTCATCGTCGGCCATAACAATATCAAACAGACTGCCTTCCTGAGCCACTACCGTCAGGCTTGGCATAAGCAAGGCAAGCGTAAGCGAAAATAAAATAACTAATTTCCTCATTTTCCTGCGGAGAGAACAGGATTCGAACCTGCGAACCCTTTTAGGGGGTTACACGCTTTCCAGGCGTGCCTCTTCAACCACTCGAGCACCTCTCCCTATGATTTTCGGGTGCAAAAGTATTCAAATTATCTCAAAATACGTAAAAAAAAGAATATTTTTATATTTCTTTAAGTGTTTGCCTTCGGGAAAATGCTCAAAGCAGTAGCGGTGGTACGCTCGGACACCTCGTCGGCACTCACACCAAATGACTCGGCAAGACGCTGAAGAACGTAAAGAGTGAACGCACTCTCATTGCGACTGCCACGCATGGGAACAGGAGCCATATAGGGGGAATCTGTCTCGAGTACGATACGGTCGAGTGGTATGTGGGAAACAATCTCAGGAAGATGCGATTTCTTAAACGTCAGCACTCCACCAATGCCAAGGGCGAAGTTTTCAAACTGAAGCAATTCCTCAGCTTCATGCTGATTTCCTGTGAAACAGTGGAAGACACCACCGGGGAGATCCTTTGCATACCCGCGCATTATACGCACCATCTCGTTCTGAGCCTTGCGGCAATGAATCATCAGCGGCAGTCGTGTTTCCACCGACCACTGCACCTGCCGCTCAAAGCATTCCATCTGTTCAAGCTCAAACTCTCGGCTCCAATAGAAATCAAGTCCGACCTCGCCGATGGCTATAAAGGCTGGCGATAGCTGTCTTTTCATCTCGTCGAGCACCTCGCGCCAGTCGGCTCTCACCTCTTCGGGATGAAGACCAATCATGGGATATGCAAAACCCGGATAACGACGGCAAGTAGTGACGACATCACCGAGGTGTGCAAGGTCAATGGCGGGAACAAACACCTTGTAAACTCCGGCCTCACGTGCTCTTGATACCACCTCGTCGCGGTCAGGATTGAATTCCTCGCCGTCAAGGTGTGTATGTGTATCTATGTATCTCATTTCTTTGTGGATTTCATTGTCTTGAGGTCTGCATCGGTCATAACAGTAATACGACGATTGCTATTGTCGCGCATCACATCGTTGACAATCTCGGTTACCTGCTGCTTCAATTCGTTGACAAACTGTTGAGCATCATAAGTCTTGTGTTCGATGTCACGCAGCTTCTTCTCCCAAATACCAGTCAGTTCGCAGCTCTTCAACAGTTCCTCGTGAATGATGTCGATAAGCTCTATCCCCGTAGGCGTTGCTACAAGACGCTTGCGCTCGCGCTTGATATAACGTCGTTTGAAAAGCGTCTCAATAATGCCGGCACGGCTCGATGGACGTCCGATGCCATTTTCCTTTAGGGCTGCACGAAGGGTTTCGTCGTCAACAAAGCGTCCAGCCGTCTCCATCGCTCGAAGCAAAGATGCCTCAGTATAATAAGGTGGCGGAGTAGTCCATTTCTCTGTTAACGTTGGATAGTGATTGCCACTCTCGCCCTTAACAAACGTTGGGAGCGTTAACTCTTCGTTGCCATTCCTCTCCTCGTCGCTCTCCTTGGCCTTGACAATACGCCAGCCGGGATTAATAATTTCCTTTCCCGTTGCCTTGAACTTAATCTTATCAACCTCGCCTGTAACCGTTGTAGAAGAGAACTGGCAGTCTGGAAGGAACACGCCTATGAAACGACGTGCAATGAGGTCATAGACATTGCGTTCGGCATCCGACAACCCCTGTGGAATCACTCCAGTAGGGATAATGGCATGGTGGTCGGTCACTTTCGATGTATCAAACACCCTTTTCGACTTCTTCAGAGGCTTACCTCCAATACTCCTTATGATATCGGCATAGGGAGCCTTGCCAAAAAACTTCACTTGATAGAGTCCGTTAAGCGTCTGGGGACACTTTGAGTAGATATCGTCGGAAAGATACTGAGTATCTACACGAGGATAGGTGGTGAACTTATGTTCATAGAGCGACTGTATAAGATTGAGCGACTGCTCTGCCGAATATCCGAACTTGCGGTTGCAATCCACTTGAAGTGATGTCAAATCATAAAGCTGTGGAGGTTGCTCTGTACCATTCTTCTTTGCAACGCCTGTCACCATGAACGGCTTTCCTTCAATCAGCACAAAGGCCTTTTCGCCCTCTTCCTTGGAAGAGAATCCCTTCGGAGATTTTTTCTTGTCCTTGTCCCTATCCTCCCCATCGTCAATAACGGCAGTGAAGGTAGTGTCACGATAAATGGTCGCAAGAACCCAATAAGGCTCCGGTTTGAAGGACTCTATTTCTCTCTGTCGTTTGACAATAAGAGCGAGCGTAGGCGTCTGAACACGTCCTATGCTGAGCACCTGACGGTTCTGTCCATACTTCAGAGTGTAAAGCCGCGTGGCATTCATTCCCAACAACCAATCGCCAATAGCACGTGATAGACCAGCGAGATAGAGAGGCTGGTAGTCTTGCTGGTCTTTAAGCTTAGCAAAGCCTTCACGAATAGCCTCATCAGTCATTGACGAAATCCAAAGACGCTTTATAGGACATTTAACCCCGGCCTTCTGCATCACCCAACGCTGGATTAGCTCTCCTTCTTGTCCGGCATCGCCGCAGTTCACTATGCTATCGGCAGCTTGCATCAGACGTTCAATGATGCCAAACTGTTTTTTTATGCCGTTGTCGTCGATGAGCTTGATTCCGAACCGCGGAGGAATCATCGGCAGGGCCGTAAGACTCCACGATTTCCACATCGGCGTATAGTCGTGAGGTTCTTTCAGAGTACACAGATGACCAAAAGTCCATGTCACCTGATACCCATTGCCTTCCATATATCCATCATGGCTACCAGTAGCACCGATGATTCGAGCGATGTCACGAGCCACACTTGGCTTCTCAGCTATGCATACAATCATATTATTCAATCTTTCAACTTCGTAACTCTTTCCTCGCACTGCTCCATGAGCCATTTCGGAGTGCTGGTGGCTCCGCAAATACCCACAGTACTGATGTCAAAAAGCCATTTGCCGTCAATCTCGTCGGGGCCCTCAATGAGATGGGTATTGGGATTTACCCGGCGACACTCGTTGAAAAGCACCTTGCCATTGGAACTCTTACGTCCACATACAAAGAGTATAAGGTCGTGGCGTGCCGCAAAAGCGCTGATTGCTGGCATACGGTTGGCTACCGAGCGGCATATGGTGTCGAAGCTGCGGAATGTTGAGTCTGGAGAGATATGATCCTGTATGTAGTCGATGATACGGTGAAACTCGTCAAGGCTCTTTGTCGTCTGCGAATATAGATAAATGTCGCGTGTAAAATCAAGCTGTTTCACGTCGTCGAACTTTTCAATGACAATAGCCTTGCCGTCGGTCTGCCCCACAAGACCGAGCACCTCAGCATGTCCACGTTTGCCAAAGATGACAATTTGGGCAACACCCGTTTCGTACTGTTTCTTGATACGCTTCTGAAGCTGGAGAACAACAGGACATGTGGCATCTATAATATCGATATTGTTTCTTCGCGCAAGCTCGTAGGTCGAGGGAGGCTCTCCATGAGCACGCAACAGCACCTTAACGTCGTGCAGCTGCTTCATCTCATCATGTCCAATAGTTACAAGTCCGAGCCGACGCAATCGCTCACACTCCATCGAATTGTGTACAATGTCGCCAAGACAGTAAAGTATTGTACCCTTTGTCAGTTCTTCCTCGGCTTTTTTTATGGCTGTTGTGACGCCAAAACAGAAACCACTACCGCTATCAATCTCTATTTGCATAGTAAAGAGAAATATGTTTCCAACAAGTTGTTTGCCGCCATAAATGATGTTTTCTGTCCAGCGAGTACATTGCGTTCTGCTTCGGCAAGACGCTGCTGGATAACAGGGTTGTTGTAGAAACTCATACGAAGATGTTCGTTGATGCTCTCATACATCCAGTATTTAGCCTGTTCGTTACGGCGATGGCTGAAGTAGCCGTTTGCCTTGACGAAATCAATATATTGATAAATCATATCCCATATATCCTTTATACCTGTGCCATAAAATCCACTATAGCACAGCACCTTCGGCATCCAACCGCTTTCGGGCATCGGGAAGAAATGAAGTGCATTGCGGAAATTTGTTGCTGCCATCTGGCATTTTTCGACATTCTCACCGTCACACTTGTTGATAACAATACCGTCGCTTATCTCCATGATGCCACGCTTTATTCCCTGAAGTTCGTCACCTGTCCCTGCAAGTTGTATTAGGAGGAAGAAATCAACCATAGAGTGACAAGCAGTTTCACTCTGTCCAACACCTACTGTCTCGACAAAAATCTTGTCAAAACCTGCAGCCTCACACAGAATGATGGTCTCGCGAGTCTTTCGGGCCACGCCACCAAGACTGCCTGCCGTCGGTGAAGGACGTATAAACGAATCTGGATGCTGCGACAGCTTTTCCATACGTGTCTTGTCACCAAGGATAGAACCCTTAGTACGCTCACTCGACGGGTCGATGGCCAGGACTGCCAGCTTTCCGCCTTTCTCATTTAGTACGTGCATACCAAATTCATCAATACTTGTTGACTTTCCTGCTCCCGGCACACCGCTGATTCCTACACGGATGCTGTTGCCACTATACGGAAGACACTTCTCGATAACCTCCTGTGCTTTCTGCTGATGGGCAGGACTGACACTCTCTACAAGCGTTACTGCCTGCGACAGAATAGTGACGTTGCCTTTAAGTATGCCCTCAACCATCTCGCCGGCACTAACTTCACGACGGCGGAAACGGCTACGGTTCATATACGGATTAATTATCGATGGCTGCTCAACACCGTTGTTCACTTGCAGCCCTGCGTATTCATTGCTGTTCTCTGGATGCTCCACTGTATAATATAATGTTAATGAGTTAAAACACTAATGACGACCTTAGGCTTTGTGGGGTCGTTGGTAATCATAAGCACACGAGGATGACCTTTCACTTTTGACATCTGATCGGCAAAGGCTGTTACCTTGAGCTTAGTAGCCTCGCCTGGCTGCAGATTCTTCTTTCCAAGAGTCATGGTAAACCCTCCGGTAAACATCTGAAGTGAGGAAATACGTAGTTCCGAACGGCCTTCGTTGGTGACGATAATTTCCTCGGTGCGTTTCTTCTTGCCAGCGAAACCGATATTCACAATCTCTGAAGAAAGACTGATTTTGGGGGCATTAACCCGATCGGTATCCGACAAGCCATCGAACGATGGCAAAACAACTGCCGACACCACAATTTCTTTGTCGGGACTTACTTTCTCGCCTAACTGCTGAGCCAAGTAAATAGACGTCTGTGTCAGACCGAAGTCGGACAGTTTCGAGGGATTCAGCGTTACCTTAATCTCTCCTGCGTGACGAGGCTGCAGACGATCGGGAACGCAGTAGGCAGTAAGATATGGGGGCAGATGCATCATATTGGGTTGCATCACATTTTTACCGTTATTCATCACATGGATGGTCTGCTCATACGTCTTACCTTTATTTATATCGTCGAACTCCAAAGTATTGTTGTCGAGTAACAGGTCGCCAATACCATAGGGATATATGTTGCTGTAGTCGTCAAGGCTGGTTTTTACCACGCCCTTTATCGTCAGCCAGAGATCATCTTTCAACCCATTACTTTTCACTTTTATCATTCGCTGGAAGTGACCGAGCTGTCGAGCGTCGAATATAACCTTGATTTGAAACTTCTCGCCCATGCCGATGTCGCCATTCGGATATTCGGCTTTCATGCAGCCGCATCCGGTGTCAACCTGTTCTATCTTCAGTTTGCGCAGTCCTTTGTTACGCAGTTCAAACACTGCCGTTGCAGGAGTGTTATAGACCACTGTACCCATGTCAATCTCTGTTTTCTGAATCGTTAGCTTCTGCGCATCAGCAGAAAGTGACACAAGCATGAGTAATGCAGTTATTATTGTTTTTCTGTTCATCTGTATCGTTTCTGTTATTTTCTATTTTAGTTATTCACTTTCAATTCAATCCCCGGAGCTGTTGCACGGAACTCAGGAGAGTATGCGCACCCGACAGTGGCTGTACCGGTGTAATATACTCCTTGACGGTCGATGAAATACTCAGTTTCTATCACGTGAGTACCTTTTGCCAATCGATCAAAGTAATAGTTAGCAGAACAGTCTTTCTGTACTCTGTATGCTCCACCATGATAGCCGCTAAGTTGATTGACTGGTTCCATGCAAGCTGCTCTTCGGTCTATTACATGCACAAAGTCAAGGTCGCGGTCGCTCTTTATTTTAAGTTTTACCTTAATGCGCGCACCCACCTTTAGTTCGCCGATTATCTCACGGCTGATACTTATTCCACTTGCCGATGCATCAATCTCTGATGCTTTCTGAACAAACTGCGCATAGACTGCCCCCCACGATGTTCCTTCAGAACTTTTTGCAAACGTCAGCGACAAACCGGTATTTGCATCTATTGAAGTCTTCACGTATCCGAATCCGGCTGTTGACTGTGGAAAGTCAACTGTCTTACCGTCAATTGATATGGAAGTGTTTTCCACCGTCCTAAACGATTCTCTTGCATCATTGTTTAAGAGAAACGCATAAACAGCATTGACGCTGTTTATCGGAGTGCTCCAAGCTTGAGTGCGTTTCTCTTGAAGCAACCATCGACACATCTCTTCAATTGTCTGACGGTCGGCAGGGGTAATCATACTGATTGCCTCGATAGCAATCACCTCGGTAGGTATGCGATAGTCACACCATGAATAGATTGCCCGGGGAGAATCGTAATAGCGTCCCATCTCCTCTGTATAGATGCTGTATTCATGCAGGCTCTTAACGTATTTTAAGGCTCTCTTCCTATCACCATTCTTATGAAGCACCACCGCCGAGAGAGCCTTGTCGTAGAGCGTCTGGTGCTTTGTGTCTTTCTTCAGTAGGCTGATGAGATACGAATGAGCACTCTTCGTTCTCGCTGACAGATTGCGGTTGTCTAACGAGCGGAGGTAAAGATACTGTAGAACAGTATGATTCGGGAATGTCTGACGAATGCCTTTCTTCTCATCACGCTTCATCTGCTCAACAATATCCACAGTCTTCGCATCGATAAACGCATATGCCTTGGAAAGAAGAACATCGGCCTGGGTCTTTTCACCGGTAAGCAGAGTCATGCGCACAAGCATCTCAGCCACTTCGACAGTCATACAATAGCTTCCATGCATTCCCTTCCACCAACTCCACGAGCCGTCGCTTTGCTGCAAAGCTTTCAATTTGTCCAGCGTTGTCATCAGACGATTGCCTATATTGTTAGAATCAAAGAAGTCGCTGAGGCGGTGTTTCTGCTCGTCCTCACTGTCAGCGTCACCTAACCACGGTGTTTCGCTGAGCACAATATCTTTAAGTTCCCGGTTCTTCTCCAATGCCGACATTAACGAAGTCTCTGAGCCCAACTCACGATTCCATTTCTCAAATATGCCCTTCATTGACGGTATATGGCGTATAAGATGGTTAGCAAGGGTGTTGGCATAGTATGCAGCAGCAAGGGAAATAGCATTGTCGCCATCAGGAATGCCGATACTTGGTAGCGCCTGAACCATCAGCCATACGGGGTTGTTGGTGTATTCTACAGTAAGTTTCTGCTTGTCAGCACCGGCAGGGAACAGCTTTTCAAGCGACACTATCCTCTCACCCGGTGTATTCTGAGTTACAGGAACAGTCACAGTGACAAACTCCTTGTCGGGAAGTACTGGCAGATAGTGCTGCTCACCATCGCTAAAATCACTGCCACTTGCCAACATACGGCATACAAACAGGTCGTTACGACCATCGGGTCTAAATGTGAACGGCACGACCGAAGTACTTTTTCCTTCAGAGCTGAATGCCTTTTCTTCCTTATATATAATAGAATTTGTTTCAGGGTCGAGAAGTTCTATCACAGCAATGCCACTGACTGCTGCGTCACTGTTATTATATATGCTTGCCGTGACAGTGGTCTCATCGCCTGTGCGAACGAAGCGTGGTACGTTGGGCTGCACCATCACAGTCTTACGAGCCACTGTCTCTGCCCCGATACTTCCGTAACTCATGTCGCTGGTGTGAGCAATGCCAAGGAATTTCCATGTAGTGAGACTCTCGGGCAGCATGAACTTCAACGTGACAATGCCTTGAGCGTCAGTCTCCGCATTGGTAACAAAAAATGCAGTCTCATGCAGATTCTCACGGACGCTCGGCTCACCGATGTCCCTCTGCTGTTCATCTTCCGACAGTGATGTTGTCGTCTCGACGACAGTCCTGGCAGCGGCCGTCAGGGGGGCAGCATACGAATCCTTTTCCATTCTTGCGGAAGCAGTTACGGCCTTTGCCATCATCAAGTTGCGTGTGGCAATGCGACGCATTACCCCACCTCTTATCCGCAAGTTAGCAAAGTAGAAGTTCACGTCATCGCTCAAACGGCTGAAACTGTAGCTGCCAACACTTTTAAGGGCAATTCTCTTTGAGGCTGAAAAAAACTGTTGCCGGTCGTTATACGACAGCAGTGTCGAAGATGGGATGGGCAGTCGCATGGATGGTACGAAATTCCACTGGTGTTCACTTATTGCATCAAGACTCTTGTCGTAGAGTGTTGCCATAAGTTGTGCTGTCACCGGCTTGCCGTTGGCATCTGTGATACTCAAGCGCCATTCTTCTTGCTGTCCTGGTTTAAGTCGGTCACGGAAAGTAGTCCATTTCATTGTCAGAGCCTTGTCTGGTAACGGACGACTGATGAATGACTGATGCTGATATGCCTTACCGTTTTTCACCCATATATAGTTGAGTAGCAGACCAGAGCCGTATTCAGGTTTATATCGTAGTTCACGTCTCACGAGAGCATTGCTTCTCAAGGCAGTTCCCTGTTCTATAATCTTATCGCCAGCGGTTATACTATATATAATGTAGAGGTCGTTGTCGGATGCTCCTGCCTGGACAATCACGGGTTTACCGTCGTTTGCAAACTTGTCGGCGGAGACATAGAACCAGTCATGCGTGTCGGTTGCCGGACGTATGTCCTTTAGTGAGAATACCACGAAGCTATGTTTCATGGCTACTTCGCCATACGTTGCCTCAAGAAGATGTTTGCCACTCTTAAATTGGGAGCTGGAGATTGAGAGTTTTTCATTTGACGCAGCGCTTTTCCACGCACCATTATCGAAACGGTAGCGCACATTGCCTGCTATTTCCGTTCCAGCCGCGTTGTGTAGTCCGAAAGTCAGACTTTTCAGTTCGCTGTCAAGCACCTTATCCTTTAAATCAACAGACAGTGCCACCGGTTTACTGCCCATAGGTAGCGTCAGACTTCCAGTATGTGTCTCTCCGGAAATGCTAGTAACATCGCAGTCAGCAGTAAAACTGTAGAACATCGGTCGGTCGCCGCTATCATCAGGCAGTACCATCGGCATCTGCATAGTGAACGTTCCGTCGGCTTCTGTTACTGCCACACTCTTGTAAACCACTTCCTTTATCGCGTTGCGACTGGGAATACCGCTATTCAGATAGCGCGAATATCCGAGCCACCATAGTGCCACATTTCGGTGCACTGTGTATTTTACCTTGGCTCCCTGTACCGGCACTCCACTGAAGGACATTGCCGTAGCCTTCACACTAAGTGTGTCACCGTCCTTATAATCCACGCCAGGTTTCTCCACTTCTATATGGAACGTCGGACGCTTGTACTCCTCGACACGGAAAAACTTCGTCGTGTTGTTCATACGTACCGAGAAATTGCCACTCAAGATGTTGCGTGGCAGAAGAAAAGATGTATGGACAGTTCCATAGCCGTCGGTAGTGAGATGCTTTTCGTCTAAGGTCTTTCCGTTAGCATCGAGCAGTATAGCATTGACTGCCAGCCCTACTTGTGCATGGTTATTAACATAGTCTGTGTTCTGATATACTATCGCAGCCACTTCTACTAACTGTCCGGGACGGTAGATAGCCCGATCAGTGAAGATTTCGATATTAGTGTAGCTTTCATTCTTGGCATTATAGTAATAGTTGCCATATGCACTCACTCCACAACTGTATTCATCGCCAGCAATGAATGGGAAAATGCTCTCTGGGCGTTCGTTGCCATATGTCCACACTGTCTCACCTTTATCGTCACAATCCACTATAATATCGGCACGTTTTGCGCCCCAGCGTGGAAACACCAGGCGCAGTCTGGCTCCAGCGACGGGCAGACCGGTAGTAGCATTGAGAGCAGCCATGCGCAGTTTGTTGCCCGGCAGATGCTGGGCAACAACAAACATATTACTTACATAAATCAATTGCCGCTGTATTTCTGACGATGGCGTGGAACTTATCTCGACAAGATACACTCCCGGCTCGTTGAATATCAATTGCGTTGAGTCGGCGAAAACCTCGTAGTCATCATATTCCCCATTAAACGTCAACGAGTGCGACAGTGTAGGCTGTTCCTTTAAGCCCGACTTCTTTATGGCAATCATGTCGGTCTCATTGTCAGGACTGAGGGTGTCATTGCCCTTCAATCCTGTTCGCATCACTTTTATGTTAATACCCGTAACGTTTCTCAGGACATCCATCACTACCATAATCGGATCCCCTGGACGTACTACCATCGGCATTCTCGCAATGAATTGCGGAGCAGTGAGTTCCATCAACTCGTTTGTGAAGAAATTATGGCGAGGTGCGTTTGGCCACCGTCCTTCCATAAGCCGCAGATATTCGTAGCTCATTTTCGGAGTAGCATCCTTGCATTCACGCATATAATTGTAGCGCTCAATGGCTGCCTCACACGCCTCGTCAAGGTCGCCATAGAGACCTATGAGCGAATCGAGTGATGCGATGTATTTCGACGAAGCAACATTATCATTACGCGTAAAGGGACGCTGTCGTAGTACGTTCAGCGCCATAATGCAGGCACCTCGCCGGTTGCCCATGCGGTCATAGTATGCGTGGGCGACAGAATAGTTGCCCGTGACTTCGGCAATCACGCTGAGCATGTCACCGCCAAACACAGAGTTGTCTTTACCTATAGTAACCAATGGTTTGAAAGCCGCATCAGCAACCGTTGCCAGCAATTCCGGATTCTCCATAGCCTTTACCCTGTATGCGGCAGCAGTAGCCTCGCCATTGTCGGCACTGAAGTTGAAGGTATATATTCTGTAGAGCAGAGCGTCATACACAGCCTTGAGCACCTTGTCGGAAGCAGCATTCTCCTGCTCCTCAAGCCGCTCCACTTCAGGACGGAGAGAGTCGGGAGCCACAGATGCCTGCGCCTCGACGTAGCATAACGAAGCCTTCAGCAGATGGCCGTAGGCATGTTCCGCTGCTGCCTTCAACTTAATCTTGGCCAGTACTTCCATCCGAGTTTTAGGCAGGTCGTCGTTTGAAGCCTTCTCTACCTGTTGCCACAATGCGTCGTAGGTCTGTCCGCACATAAACAAGGGTATCATTGTAAAAATGATTGTTAATATCTTTCTCATAGGCTCATGACTAATCAACCACAAAGGTAATCATTAATTATGAAACCTCCAAATCTTTTCACTTCATTTCAGCATTTTTCAGTATTAGGCAACTTAGACAGCCTATTACCGATACGACATTTTGACACAAGAAAAACGCCAGAATGTCAGTACCACAAATACTGGCAAGATGTTTGCGAAAAACGGGTTGACACGCAGAACAAACAAGAAAGGAGATTAAAATATGACGTTAGACAAATTCACAATCAAGGCTCAGGAGGCAGTGCAAGAGGCAGTAAACACCGCTCAACGCAATGGACAGCAGACTATCGAGCCTGTTCACCTTCTGAAGGGAGTTATGGAGAAAGGAAGAGACATTTGCAACTTCATCTTCCAGAAAGTCGGAGCCAACGCGAACCATATCACTCAACTCGTTGACTCTGAGATACAACACCTGCCGAGGGTTACAGGAGGCGAACCATACCTCAGCAGCGACTCTAACCGCGTCCTACTCAGTGCTCAAGACATATCAAAGAAACTGGGCGACGAGTTTGTAAGCATCGAACCTATTCTACTTGCTTTAATCGACGTAAGCTCGTCGGCAAGCCGTATCCTCAACGATGCAGGAATCAACCGAAAGGAAACCGAGAAAGCCATCACCGAACTGCGACAAGGGCAGAAAGTTCAATCGCAAAGCACCGACGACAACTATCAGAGTCTGAGCCGCTTTGCCAAGAACCTTGTTGAAGAGGCTCGTTCCGGGAAGCTCGACCCGGTAATCGGCCGCGACGACGAGATTCGACGTGTGCTGCAGATTCTCTCACGTCGCACTAAGAACAATCCTATATTAATAGGAGAGCCGGGAACAGGAAAGACAGCCATCGTCGAGGGTTTGGCACAACGCATTGTAAGAGGCGACGTTCCAGAGAACCTAAAAGACAAACAGCTCTATTCACTCGACATGGGAGCCCTCGTAGCAGGAGCGAAATACAAGGGAGAATTCGAAGAACGTCTCAAGAGCGTCATCAACGAGGTGACGAAGAGCGAAGGACGCATCATACTGTTCATCGATGAGATACACACACTCGTGGGAGCTGGAGGTGGCGAGGGAGCCATGGATGCAGCCAACATTCTGAAGCCGGCACTGGCTCGTGGCGAGTTGCGCTCTATTGGAGCCACCACCCTCAACGAATATCAGAAATACTTCGAGAAAGACAAGGCTCTCGAGCGCCGTTTCCAGACGGTTATAGTAGATGAACCCGACGAACTGTCGGCCATCAGCATTCTCCGAGGATTAAAGGAACGCTATGAGAACCACCACAAGGTGCGCATTCAGGACGATGCCTGCATAGCTGCCGTAAAACTTTCGGAACGCTATATCAGTGAGCGTTTCCTGCCCGACAAGGCCATCGACCTTATGGACGAGGCGGCAGCCAAGTTACGCATGGAGCGTGACTCCGTACCAGAGGAGCTCGACGACATCACTCGCCAGCTGAAACAATTAGAGATTGAGCGTGAGGCCATAAAGCGTGAAAACGACACCGAGAAGATAGCACAGTTGGATAAGGATATTGCCGAGCTGAAGCAGAAGGAGAGCGCATTCCGTGCCAAGTGGGAAGGTGAGCGCAATCTGGTGAACAAGATTCAGCAAGATAAGCAACAGATGGAACAGCTGCGCTTCGAGGCCGAGCGTGCCGAGCGCGAAGGCAACTACGAACGCGTGGCAGAGATACGCTATTCACGTCTGAAAGCACTTGAAGACGATATAAAAAATATCCAGGAACAGTTGAAGAACGCTCAGGGTGGCGATGCAATGGTACGCGAGGAGGTTACCGAGGACGACATTGCCGAGGTAGTTTCCAGATGGACAGGAATTCCCGTTACACGAATGATGCAGAGCGAGCGTGAGAAACTACTTCATCTTGAAGAGGAGTTGCACAAACGTGTCATCGGACAGGAAGAGGCTATCACTGCCGTCAGCGATGCCGTGCGCAGAAGCCGGGCCGGACTGCAAGACCCCAAACGTCCTATCGCATCGTTCATCTTCCTCGGACCTACCGGAGTTGGAAAGACCGAACTGGCAAAGACGCTCGCCGACTACCTGTTCAACGATGAGACAATGATGACACGTATCGACATGAGTGAATATCAAGAGAAATACAGCGTCAGCCGACTCATCGGTGCGCCTCCGGGATATGTTGGCTACGACGAGGGCGGACAGCTCACCGAGGCAGTGCGCCGCAAGCCATATAGTGTGGTTCTCTTCGACGAAATAGAGAAAGCCCACCCCGATGTGTTCAACATTCTGCTTCAAGTGCTGGACGACGGTCGTCTGACCGACAATAAGGGTCGTACAGCGAACTTCAAGAACACCATCATCATCATGACATCAAACCTGAAGATGGATGAGTTGCGCATGTCAATGCGCCCCGAGTTCCTCAACCGCATCGACGAGATTATACAGTTCAAGCAGCTCACACAGGCTGAGATTGCCGACGTAGTGAAACTGCAGCTCAACTCACTGAAGAAGATGCTGGAGCCACAGGGCATACAGATTGACTGGACACCGCAGGCTGTGAAATATCTCAGTGACGTTGGCTACGACCCAGAGTACGGTGCACGTCCAGTAAAGAGGGCAATACAGAATTATGTACTCAACGACCTCTCGAAACAGATTCTTGCCGACGAGGTGCATCGCGACCATCCTATCATCATCGACGAGTTCGGGACAGGGCTTGTGTTCCGCAACTGAGATAAAAAGAATATTCCTACAGAGAGCTACCGGATTAATTTCCGGTAGCCCTTTTAGTTTTTTCATGTATTTGTTTGGCGGTTTTAGAAAGTATTTGTACTTTTGCAAACAATATAATCGCAAAAATAATGATATTACACACTCTCTTCGGCTTCGACCCTACGAAGCACAAAGTGAAGACCGAACTGATGGCCGGTATAACGTCGTTTCTTACAATGGCATACATTCTTGCCGTCAATCCTTCAATTTTCTCAGCCCTTGCAGAACAGGGGATGGACACGTCGGCAGTATTCACTGCTACCGTTATTGCCAGCGTTGTCGGAACTTTAATCATGTCTGTCTATGCCAAGATGCCGTTCGGACTGGCACCCGGAATGGGATTAAACGCGTTCTTCGTATATACCGTATGCCTGACAATGGGCTACACTTGGCAGTTCGCACTGACAGCAATACTTATCGAAGGCATTATTTTCATCATACTGAGCATCACAAACATCCGGAAGGTAATAGTAGATTCCATTCCTATGCCCATCAAAGCATCGATATCCGTGGGAATAGGACTGTTTATCGCCAGCTTAGGACTGAAGAATTCCGGCATTATCATCGACAACCCCGCAACGCTCATTACACTCGGCGACATCAGCAGCGGAACGGCCCTTCTCTGCATCATCGGCATTATAATCACAGCTACACTTCTTATATATCGGATAAAGGGAGCCATGCTGATAGGCATCCTGCTGACCACCGTCATCGGAATACCAATGGGCATCACCACTCTTAACGGCATCGTGGGAATGCCTCCCGACGTAAGTCCCATCTGCTTTCAGTTTGAATGGAGCAACATTTGGAGCTTCGACATGATGATGATAGTGTTCACCTTCCTCTTCATAGATATGTTCGACACTATCGGCACGCTGGTGGGAGTGCTTGCAAACACCGGCGGCATAAAGAAAGACGGCACCATCCCCGGCATTAGTCGGGCTCTTATGGCCGATGCCGTGGCAACAACCGTTGGCGCATGTGTTGGTACATCGACCACCACCACTTACGTTGAGTCGGCGTCTGGCGTAAGCGAGGGAGGACGTACTGGCCTGACCGCTTTTACCATCGCTGTCTGCTTTGCCATTTCGCTGTTCTTCGCACCGTTGTTTCTCGCCATTCCCGCTTCAGCCACTTCGCCTGTACTGATAATTGTTGGCGTAATGATGTTTATGAACGTTGTAAAGATTGATTTCAACGCCTGGGAGGAGGGCCTGCCCTGTTTCTTCACCATCTTTCTCATGGTGATGTCGAGTTCCATCAGCGATGGAATCCTTATCGGCATAATCTCCTACGTGCTCTTCAATGCCATTGCCCGCAGGTTTGAAAATCTGAACGCCACCCTTGTAGTACTGGCAATAATATTCACGCTGAGATATATATTAATGTAATACAACAACAAGGGCGGACATGACAGTCCGCCCTATAAAAGCAAAGCCCGCAGTATATCAGAGCAGGTTGGCCTTCTCGATATCCTTGAAATACTTGTATGTGCTTACCTTCAGTTCGTCGCAAGCAGCCTCGTCGCATACAATGATGCCGTGCTGATGCATCTGAAGGGCAGAGATAGTCCACATGTGGTTCACGCTTCCCTCGATGGCAGCCTGAAGAGCACGGGTTTTGTTGTGACCGTTTACGAGAATCATCACCTCGCGAGCATCCATCACCGTTCCTACACCGACGGTCAAGGCTGTCTTAGGAACCTTGTTGATGTCGTTATCGAAGAAGCGGCTGTTGGCTATGATAGTATCGGTGGTCAGTGTCTTCTGGCGAGTGCGGCTGGTAAGACTTGACCCCGGCTCGTTGAAGGCGATGTGTCCGTCGGGACCGATGCCTCCGAGGAACAGGTCGATACCTCCGAAGTCACGAATCATTTTCTCATAGTTGGCACACTCGGCAGCAAGGTCTTCGGCGTTGCCGTTGAGGATATGGATATTCTCCTTCGGGCAGTCGATGTGGTTGAACAGGTTGGTGAACATAAACGAGTGATAGCTCTCAGGGTGTTCTACAGGAAGTCCTACATACTCGTCCATGTTGAAAGTGACTACGTTCTTGAACGAAACCTTTCCGTCGTTGTAGGCTTTCACGAGTGCACGATACATTCCAATTGGAGACGATCCTGTAGGAAGTCCAAGCACAAAAGGTTTCTCAGCAGTCGGCTTGGCCGCATTAATTCTCTCTACTACATGATTAGCTGCCCATTGAGACATCAAATCATAATTTGGTTCAATAATTACTCGCATAAATATAAAGTTTAATTAAGTTTGGTTGTTATGTTATTATTATATTTCTACCGTCAACAGGTGCACTTCCAAGGCTTTAGCTGCTTGAAAAAGTCGTTGCCCTTGTCGTCAACGAGGATGAACGCAGGAAAATCTTCCACACGAATCTTCCACACCGCCTCCATACCTAACTCGGGATATTCCACACACTCGATGCTCTTGATGCTCGACTGCGAGAGAACGGCAGCCACGCCTCCGATTGTTCCGAGATAGAATCCACCATGTTTCTTGCATGCCTCGGTAACAATCTCGCTGCGGTTGCCCTTTGCAATCATCACAAGCGAAGCGCCTTCAGACTGGAACTCGTCAACGTATGGATCCATGCGATTAGCCGTGGTAGGTCCCATCGACCCACATGGATAACCTTCGGGAGTCTTTGCCGGCCCTGCATATAAAACAGGATAGTCCTTAAAATATTGTGGCAATCCTTCGCCGGCATCGAGCCGTGCCTTCAACTTAGCATGAGCGATGTCGCGGGCTACGATGATAGTACCTTTAAGGTTCACGCGTGTGGAAACAGGATACTTAGTAAGTTCTTTGCGAACGGCATCGATACCCTTGTCGAGGTCAATTACTATCTGATTACCACCCTCGCCGGCCTTGGCATACTCGGCAGGAATCAGCTCTCCGGGATTGTCGTCCATCTTCTCAAGCCAGATGCCGTCGGCATTAATCTTCGCCTTGATGTTACGGTCGGCCGAACAGCTTACGCCCATGCCGATGGGACAGCTGGCTCCATGTCGCGGCAGACGGACAACGCGTATGTCGTGGGCAAGATGCTTGCCTCCAAACTGTGCTCCCAGCCCTATCTTATGTGCCTCGTGCAGCAGTTTCTTCTCCAAATCAATGTCGCGGAAGGCACGACCGGTCTCGTCGCCGGTAGTAGGCAGCGAGTCGTAGTATTTGATTGAGGCGAGCTTCACCGTAAGCAGATTTTTCTCTGCCGACGTGCCACCGATGACGAAAGCGATATGATAGGGAGGACATGCAGCCGTTCCGAGGGTTTTCATCTTCTCTACAAGGAATGGCAGCAGCGTGCCTTCGTTCTGTATCGTTGCCTTGGTCATGGGATAGAAGTAGGTCTTGTTTGCCGAACCGCCGCCTTTTGCCACCATTACGAAGCGGTACTCCATACCCTCTGTAGCCTCGATGTCAATCTGAGCCGGAAGATTGCAGCGAGTGTTCACCTCGTCGTACATGTTGAGCGGTGCGTTCTGCGAATAGCGCAGGTTGTCCTGCGTATAGGTGTTATATACTCCGCGCGAGAGAGCCTCCTCATCCTCGAAGCCTGTCCACACCTGTTGGCCTTTCTCTCCGTGAATGATGGCGGTGCCGGTGTCTTGGCAGAAAGGAAGCACCCCTTTCACCGATGTCTCGGCATTGCGCAGAAACTGAAGAGCCACATACTTATCGTTCTCTGATGCCTCAGGGTCGCTTAGAATCGCAGCCACCTGAAGGTTATGGGCGCGGCGTAGCATGAACTCACAGTCATGAAACGCCTGCTGTGCCAACAGCGTCAGTGCCTCCTTTGATACTTTCAGGATCTTATGACCCTCAAACTCGCTAACACTTACCCCTTCTTTCGTGAGCAGGCGGTACTCGGTATCATCCTTGCCCAGCTGGAACATTGGAGCATACTTGAAATCTACATTGTTTGCCATAAAAGTATTTGTTGTTAATATCCGAAAATTTCCTCTGTCGATACTCTTTTTATGGGGCCAATCCTGCCGAGCGACTCCATGTCGAGTTCAGCCTCATCGCCTAAGATAATATAACGGAAATTGCGGTGAGATATTTTCTTCTTTCCAAATGTGATTAGGTCGTCGAGTGTGAGCGCTGGAACGTCACGGTAAACTTTCTCACTGATATCGTAGTCGATACCGAGGGCCTCTGCCTCAAGCCAGCTGTTGATGATATTAAACCTCGTAGTGCGTGCCGAAGCAAGACGCTTCATGAGCGCATCCTTGGTAATGTCGAAAGCAGCCTGGCTCTGCGGTATAGTGTCGAGAATGGCACGGAACTGTCTGACGCAGTCCATCATCTTGTCGTTCTGAGTGATGATGTTTGCCTGGAAGTATTCCTTCATGTCCTTATATGAGGGCTGAAAATAATAGGCCCAGGCCGAGTAGGCCAAACCACGTGCTTCGCGCATCTCCTGGAACACGATGGAGTTCATGCCTCCTCCGAAGTAGGCATTAAACAGTTCTTGTATCGGAGTCTCTTCAACATTTACAAGGTTTTCCTCGTCGTTATACATCGTCATGTAGATGTTCTTAGCCTTGTAAGGGGCTATGAGCACCTCATTTTCGGGTGTTGTCTGCAATACGTAATGCTTGTTTTCTGGCACAGGCTTCAGTTTCTTTGGTGTCTTATATGCCGAAGCAATGGCTTTCGAGAGTTCCTTTTCACTCAACGGACCATAATAAAGCACGGTCTGCTCGTAGCCGGAAAGCGATTTAAGCATGTCGAGCAGCTGCTGTGGGTCCTGTTTGCGCAACTGCTCCTCCAAGATTATGTTGCGCGTACTGTTGTAACGTCCGTATTTGCCGTAGTCGGAAAGGGCCGCAAAGTTTTGCTCCTGCTCCAGTTTTTTGTCTGCACGGTTTTTAATCACCTGTCCCACGTAGCTGTCCCACGACTGGCGATTGCCCTTGGCGTGGTTCATCACTTCATCCATCAGCCGCAGAGCCTCGCCCATATTCTCCGACAAACCGCTCAGCATGACAGTAATAGTACGGTCGCTGACGGCCACATGCATTTTGCATGCCAGTTTGTAGAACTGTTGCTGCACCTGCTCCGCCGTCAGCTTGTCGGTTCCCACATAGCCGAGATAATCGGAGGCATAATATAGTGGCAGGCAAGCTTCAGAACCGAACTTATAATAGAAATACAGCTGGAAGCGCCCGTTCTCGGTGTTCCTGACGTAGAGCAGCGGCAGTTTTCCAGCCGTCGAGCCTTTCAACATATCGCGGTTGAAATCAACGAAGCGCGGCTGAATCGGCTCCACTTTCATTTTTTGTATATTGCTGACAAAACTGCTCACCATATCCCTGTTGGTGGGTATGGCGGTAATCTGCGGCTTATCTATCTTCTTCTGGGTTGAGTCTTCGCCTGTTATCTTATAAATAGAAGCATTGTGGGCCGAGAAGAAACGGCTGGCAAATTCCATGATATCTTTCTTCGTCAGTTTCGACAGACGGTCGAGCCTGTGAGCTTCCTGCTCCCAGGGAGTCTCGTTGATAAATGCCTTGTAGAATGCCGTTGCCCGCGATTGGTTGCTCTCAATAGCTGTGTGCTCGCTCAGTTTCAGATTGCTGATAACTGATTGCAGCAAGTCGTCGGAGAATTCGCCGCGACAGAGTTTTCCAATCTCGTCGAGCATCAGCTGACGCACCTCTTTCAGGCTCTGTCCGTGGTTGGGCATTCCTACAAGATAGAATGCCGAGTAGTCCTTGAATGCCAGCAGTCCGCCGGATGAACCGAGCACACGCATCTTCTGGTTCAGGTCAAGATCGAAAAGTCCGGCCTTGCCGTTGGAAAGCATGTGGTCGATAACGGTCAGCGTGTCGATGGAAAGCGACGAGGCGTTCTTGGCCTGCCACGCCACCCATACCTGTTCTGCCTCCTGCCCTACCACGGTAGTGTCGAGGTCGGCTGTGAGCGGTTTCTGAACCGGGAAAACCGGTTGGCTTACGCTGCCACCCTTGCGCCACTGACCGAAATATTTATCAACAAGACGGATAGCCTCGTCGGGGTCGAAGTCGCCGGCAAGACAGATAGCCATATTTGCAGGCACATACCACTTGTCGAAATAGTTTTGGATGTTGACTATCGACGGGTTCTTTAGGTGAGCCTGCGTGCCGATGGTGTTCTGCGTGCCGTAGGGATGCGTCGGATAGAGCTTGTTCAGCATGGCATCCAACACCTTGTTCACATCGGCAGTGAGGTTGAGGTTATACTCCTCATATACTGCTTCAAGCTCTGTGTGGAACCCACGTATCACCATGTTCTGGAAACGGTCGCTTTCAATCATAAGCCAACGTTCCAGCTCGTTTGAGGGTATATCTTCCTTGTAGATAGTCTCGTCGAGCCATGTATGGGCATTTGTACCGCGTGCTCCAATGAATGCCATCATCTTGTCGTACTCATTGGGAATATTGTACTGTGCGGCAAGCTGTGAAATGCTGTCTATCTCATGGTATTTCAACTTTCGCGCCGCAGGGTCGCTCAACGTGCGGTACTCTTCATACAGAGCCGTTATCTTGTCGAGATAAGGGCGCTCAGCCGCCGCATCAGAAGTTCCGAAATGAGTTGACCCCTTAAACAACAGGTGCTCCAGATAATGAGCCAGGCCCGTGGTCTCCGCTGGGTCGTTCTTCGAGCCGGTGCGCACGGCGATATACGTCTGCAGACGCGGTTTCTCCTTGTTCACCGACATATACACTTTCATTCCGTTGTCGAGAGTATATATGCGGGCTTTCATCAAGTCGCCCTCTACAGTCTCATAGTCACGGGCATGTAAAGAAAAAACATATAAAAGACATAATGGTAAAATATACCATATTCGATTTTTCATATAGCTGTGTTTTGATTACTTTTCCTTAGTTCTCATATTCGATCTCCTTGTCGAGCTGCTCAACGAAGTTGTCGAACACCTCTTTCTCAACGTCGCCCATCTCATACTCCTTATGTGCATCCTTGCGAATCTCGGCAATCCACGCACGGCGTGCATTGATATAGTCGTCGTGGATACGCTCCATCACCTCTTCTGTCAGGCTGTCAACCTTATAATAGTCGAGTATGACGCTGTAAGTCCATGTCCACTGATATTCGCGGTAGTTGCGGTCAATCTCGTAGAAGCGCTCGATGACATCGTCGATGTCGGTAATCTCACCGCTCTTTATGTCTTCCACTAACCGCTGTTCCTCACTTGCAGGCAGCAGCAGTCCCGAAAGGTCATTCCATTGACCCTCTCCCACTAAGCTCTTCGGCTCTGCCAGCCATCCGCCCTTGATGGCACGCTTCAGCACAGCTCCCATGTATATGCGCAGGGCGATGTCGTAGTATTTTATTCCCTTTCGCAGCGATGATGCATTAATCACATACTCATGATAGTTGTATGCTGTCACATCGTTGCCCGAAGCAGCGCGCAGATTTTCAAGGATCTGTTTTCCCCGAAGAATCTCTCCCACGGTGAATGGCGAGAGCCAGTCGAAGTTGATGACGCTCTTGCGGCAGCTCTGTGCGCGTTTGTCGCGCTTCGGCCATTTCTTGATGTCGCGATACAGTCCCACGGTGGTGATATTACGCCCCGGCACAAGATACATCGTCTCGCCATAGGCTATCAGATAGGCGAACGGCAGACAGCGTGTGTCGGGATGGTGCATCAGCTTTCCGAAACACACCGAGAATGCCCCGATGTTTGCAGGCATAAGCAGGTAGGCTCCGCTTGCTGTCTTGGTACCGCGCTCCAGAAAGCCGTAGTGCATCGGCCCCATCTTGTATGCGTGGTTCGAGAAGTTGGTGTTCGAACCTGCATTATAGAACGAGAACATTCCGCCGATGAGCAACGAACTCTTGTGGTGTGAGGCGGAGAATGGTCCGCAGAAGGCTGCACACGCCTCGCCGTTCGCCATAAACGAGTTGGCAAAGAACACGCTGGCTTCGGCAGTGAATCCATTGGTAATCTGACATGCCTCGCCCACGAAGCAGTCTTGCATCTTCACCGAATTGGTAATGGAACACCCGTTGCTGATAATCGAGTTCTCGCAGATGACGCCCGTACCTATATATACGCTTGCATCCTGCGACGAGAGAATAGTGCTTTCGCTGATTCGCGAAGCACCGTATATCTCGCAATCGTCCTTCACCACGGTATTTACTATTTCCTTGGCATTGACAATCTTGACGTTGTTGCCGATGGTGCCGCACGACGGAACGGTTTCCTCCACCTTGGCATTCACCATAGCCGTAATCTTCGCCTTCAGGTCCTTGTCACCGAAATACTTAACCATGAAAGCGGCAAGCTGCGAATTCAAGTCACGGAAGATAATCACATTGCCGTCGCCCACCTCGTTGAGCACAGAGACTACCGAGCCTTCGCCGAAAGTAGCTCCCTCGGTGGTCTCAAGCGTACAGATATTCTGTATCAGACAGTCGTTGCCGATAACATAGTTGTTTATGTAGTTGCCTATCTTCTCTATAAGGCAGTTGTCGCCCACGGTGACGTTGCGCAGTGTGGCATCGTTGATGCCGGAGTGCTTGAAAAATCCTTTGGTCACTTCGACCATCTTCTCAAACTCACCAAGGCGGATGTCGCCATAGAACATCACCCGATGGAAACTATACGGTTTGAAATTCTCGGCCACCATCACGCGGTCCCAGTCCTCTGCCCAGCAGTTGTTTTTCTCCAATACTTGAATCTCTTCGTCTAGCAAATTTCTGTAGTCTCTCATATTATTATTTCGTTACCTGTTTAAATAATTCTATGCCAACTCTAATCCACCGTATAAAGGAAATCGTTGTAAGGGTATTTCTGCACATGCAGTTCCCTCACCCTTTCATACAGTAAGTCACGCAACTCTTCGACATTCTCTTTCTGCCGTGCTGAGATAAAGATGCAGTTGTCGTTCATCTTTGCCATCCACGTGCGTTTCAGGTCGCCGAGCGTTATGTTTTCTTTCGTCATGGGTGTAAGGTCGTCTTCATCCTTCTCCACCCACGTGTAGGCATCAATCTTGTTGAACACGATCATCGACGGTTTCTCGGCACATCCCAGCTCGCCCAGTGTCTGTTCCACCACGCGTATCTGCTCTTCGAAATCAGGATGCGAGATATCCACCACATGCACAAGCAGGTCGGCCTCGCGCACCTCGTCGAGTGTTGATTTGAACGATTCTACAAGGTCTGACGGCAATTTGCGAATGAATCCCACGGTGTCGGCAAGCAAAAAAGGCAGATTGCCGATGACCATTTTGCGCACTGTGGTGTCGAGTGTTGCGAAGAGCTTGTTCTCGGCAAACACCTCGCTCTTCGCCAAAAGATTCATTATTGTGGATTTCCCCACGTTGGTATATCCCACGAGTGCCACACGAATCAGACGTCCGCGGTTCTTGCGCTGGGTGGTTTTCTGCTTGTCGATCTCGGCAAGACGCTGCTTCAGGAGCGTTATGCGCTGCAGGATGATACGGCGGTCCATTTCAAGCTGCGTCTCACCGGGGCCGCGCAGTCCCACGGTGCCCTTGCCGCCTCCGCCGCCGGAGCCTCCACCCTGACGCTCAAGGTGGGTCCACAGGCGCTGCAGACGCGGCAACATATACCTGTGCTGTGCAAGTTCTACCTGTGCCTTTGCCTCGGCGGTCTGTGCACGCATGGCAAATATGTCGAGTATCAGGCTGGTGCGGTCAAGTATTTTCACCTGCAGTTCTTTCTCGATGTTGCGAAGCTGCTTTGCCGTCAGCTCGTCGTCGAAGATCACCATTCCAACGGGTTCATCCTCGTCCTCGCACATCTTGATGTAGTCTTTTATCTCAAGCAGCTTTCCCGAACCGACGTAAGTCACCATGCTCGGACCTGCACAGCGCTGAGTAAACCGCTTCACGGTTTTGGCTCCGGCAGTATCGGCAAGAAACTCCAGCTCGTCCAGATATTCCTTCGTCTTTGCCTCATCCTGGTCTTTGGTTATGAGACCCACGAGAACAGCGGTCTCGGCCTTTGCCTCTGATATTACGAACTCTTTCAATTCTACTTTCCTCTCTTTAGGATAAATTCGACCATACTTCGGAAGAGCTCTTTAAACTTCCCATCCCAGATGAAATCAATATTATCGAGCTTCGCCATTGCCTCGGCAGCATATTTCTCTGCCAGCCCGTCAGCATAGCTAATGCTGCCGTGGTCGAGCATCTTCTTCTTAATATAAAGCACCTCGTCGAGTGTCTTCAGCTCGCGCGGCTTTGCCAGTATCGACTGTATCTTCTCCAGTTCTTCACCCTTTGCCGTTCGCAGCAGATGCAACAGAATCAGCGTGCGTTTCCCTTCATAGATATCGTTGCACACCTGTTTCTTCAGCCCTTCAAAGTCGCTGGTCAGGTCGAGCACGTCGTCGCGAATCTGGAAACACAGACCGAGGGGATAGCTGAACTCATATATCTTATGCAACTGCTCATCGCTGGCACCGGCAAGGATTGCCCCCAGTCGCAACGGTCCGGCAATAGTGTAATAGACGGTCTTTCCGCTGATGGTGAAGATGACGTCGGCTTCGGTCATGTCCTGCCTGTCTTCCTGCATCCATTTTATTTCCGCATACTGTCCGAAGCATGTACGGCTGAGCATACGGAAGAACTCCTGCTGCACGCGGCTGGCGAGTGCAGTGTCGAGAATGCCATAGTTGCGGTTGAGTATGCGGTGCATACACTCATGGAGAGTGTCGCCGGCGTTGACGGCTATTTCCTCGCCCACGATGCGGTGCAGAGCTTTCTCTCCCCGACGTTCGAGCGAACGGTCAACGAGGTCGTCGTGAACGAGAATCCAGTCTTCGCTGGTTTGCATGGCAGCGGCCGTACACAGCGCTTTTTCCTTCTTTACGCCGAGAGCCTCTGCCATTAACAAAACAAGCCCCGGACGCAAGTATTTGCCTTTGCGCCTGGGGTAATCCTCCACTATTGACCAGTGTTCTTCGAGCAGACCGTCATACATCGACTGCCCCATCATACGGAGTATCTCCTTGTCGGTTTGCTTATACTCCGCCAGACACGATTCGATGTATTTCCATATCTCTTCACGCCGTTCACCAAGATAATTGGCAAAAAGCTTTATGTCAGTATCATTTTTCCTTTCTGGCATACCATATATATAATACGGTGCAAAATTAACAAAATTTCCCGTTTTACGAAAGAAAAAGGGATTTTTTTTCTATTTAATATTTTCACTTGACATATTCTGTCCTGTCAGGACCGAGATAGAAACCTGTTTCCGGCGGTTGGTTATAGCCCACGTTTTCTGTGGCAATGCTTATGCGGTATGGAATGTCTTCCATCAGGCTGTTGATGCGGTAGTCGGTAGGTATGGTAGTGATGTAAATGCGCAACTCACGGCTGTCACGGTCGCGTGCTATCACCTCTTCGCGCCAGTCGCCAAGGATGTCGCCGCTGAGACAGGGATTCGACTTGGTTCCGTTGTTGAACTTCACGCCATCGAATTTTACGATTTCGTTCATGCGCCCCGTCTGCCAGTCGTACTTCGACACCGTCTCATGGTCGAGCATCTCGCGCAGCAGGTCGCCGTCCCACCAGATGCCGAAGTTCGTAGGCAGCCGCATTCCGCGTATAAACAGAGCCGTATTGTCTTCGATGTCGGAATTGTCGAGTTCGTCTCTGATATTATTCCTGGGGGCCACCACCTCGCCCTTGATGTTACGTATGCCGTGGCTGTCGCTGCTCCACATCTCCAGTCCGGGATTAGTGGGGTCTATATCTGCAGCCATGCAACGACCTACGTCGATAGGGCTTTTTATCTGGAAAATCACCTTGCCTGTAGCAGCGTCACGGAAGTCGGAACCGTCGCGTTTGTTCTCGTGGCAGTCCCACACCTGCAGTTTGTCGCCGTTGGAATCAAAAACGGTCAGATGGATGGCGTCGCCATGACCGAATCCTGTGTTATACAGTCCGGTGCCGTCGTCGTCAACGGCCATCGAGCCGTAGGTTATCTCGTCTTTACCGTCGCCGTCAACGTCGGCAATGCGTAGGTTATGGTTCCCTTGTCCGGCATACGAGCTCCATTTCTTGTCGTTGGTGTCGAAAGTCCAGCGGTTTGTCAGAGTCTTGCCGTCCCAGTCGAAAGCTGCAATGACCGTGCGGGTATAGTACCCCCGACAGAACACGGCACTGGCTTTCTCGCCGCTGAAGTAGCCCACTCCGGCAAGATAGCGCTCAGAGCGGTTGCCACGGCCGTCGCCCCAGGCTCGCACGTCGCCACGCTCGGGGATGTAGTCGGTGGTTGCCATTGCCTCGCCGGTGAGCCCGTTGAACACGGTGAGATATTCCTTCCCCGTCAGTATGCGCCCGGCGTTTGCCGGCCCGCTGTTCCGGTGCCAGCGCCGCTGCCCACGGGCTCCACGGCCATTCTTCTCATCCTGCTCTCTCACCTTGTCACGGCTGGCCACGGCTTCCTTCACGCCCTCACGCCAGTCGGCATCCTTATTGCCAATAGCCTTTCCCTTGCCGTCAACGGTTCCGTCTGCGGTCTTTACGACGAACTCGCACCGACCATCGCCGTCAAGGTCGAAGACGATGAAAGGAACATAGTGTGCGCCGCTACGGATGTTGCGTCCCATATCAATACGCCAAAGACGGGTGCCATCCAGCCGATAGCAGTCGAAGAGTGTGGGACCGGTGAAGCCGTCGTGCGAATTATCATGCGCATTGCTGGGGTCCCACTTCACTATGATTTCAAACATCCCGTCGCCATCCATATCGCCCACGGAGCAGTCGTTGGCACTATATGTATAGCTTCGGCCATCGGGGGTCTCACCACCCTCGGGCTTGTCGAGCGCTACGGGCAGATAACCGACGGGGGCATCGGCATTCAGGATGTATTTTCCGTCGATGCCCCCTCCTCTTATTTCATATTCAGTGTTGGTTGTCAGAGGATGTTCATCTACATAGAACGTGCCACCGGTGGTCAGAGGCTCACTGTTCAGCTTCACGCCATTGCGATACACATCAAACGGTTCGCCTACTTTATCGCTGCGCAGAGTGCGCCAGCTTACTGCCACATGCTGCGCATCTTGTCTGATGGCAACGACTCCACGGTCGAGCCTTTCGCCCTTTATCCTGTTCATGTCGTAGCGTGGCTGAGCGGCAGAGGCTACACATACAAGGCATGTAAATAATGACACGTAAAACTTCATCGCTAAAAATTTATTGTTTGGACGTTTCTTTTCTGAAATGGTTTAACCTCAGATGAATTTTTCTGAACATTTTTTGCAAAGAGAATCCTGAAATCGTGGAAATACCATCGATTGAAACGACAGCATTTTCTGAATTGAGGAATTGCCGTCATTCGGAACGACAGCATTTTCTGAATTGAGGAATTGCCGTCATTCGGAACGACAGCATTTTCTGAATTGAGGAATTGCCGTCGTTCCGAACGACGGCATTTCTGAAACTGGGTTATTACTTCCAGACGATTTTTTGTCCGTTTTTGATGTAAATCTGCCCCTTCTTCGGAACAACGATGCGCTGACCCTGCAGATTATAAATTGCGCTGTCTGGAGTCTTGGCAGTAGCCGACCGTGAGCTTTCAATCACAGAGATTCCGGTTTCCTTGCTAAACGTCTCCGGGTTTGCTGAAATCATTCTCTCTACGAGCTCGGCATTCGTCTGGTTGGAACCGAAGTAAAAGCCGGTGTGCGTAGGCTGGTTGTAGCCTTGCTGCTGCTGGATGCACTGCATCTTATAGGTATGGTCGAGCATCAGCCAGGGTATGCTGAACTCTGTAGGGTACCATGTGGTAAACAATTTCAGGTCGCTCAGTTTGTCGCCGGAAGGAACTATCACCTCCTCGCGCCAGTCGCCAAGCATGTCGCCATACCAGCCGGGATTCGACTTTGTGCCGTTGTTGAAGCTCATATCATATCGGTACATGGTGAACGCGCGTCCGTTTTTCGGACTGTCGATGATGCCTTCGTTGATGAGCTGGCGCGACAATGTGCCGTCGAACCATATCGCCATGTTACACGACGACGGTTTGTAGCCGAGATCCCGACCGTCGATAGTATAGGCATTGCTGCCGGCCCACCATATCTCATATCCTTTGTTGGACGGGTCGATATCGGCTATAAGGCAGCGGCCGGTGTCGTTGTCGCCTGAGCCTGCCATGCTCCAGAGAGTTCGGCCGTCTTTGGCATCATGAAGGGCTGCCATCGTCTTGCCATTCTCCAGGCAGTGCCACATCTGCAGACCGTCGCGGTCGGCAATAAACTTGCCCACATGGTTTGCATCGCCATGACCGAGACCTGTAGTCCAGAGACCGGCACCGTCGTCGTCGAAGGCACACGAGCCGTACATCACCTCGTCATTGCCGTCGCCGTCGAGGTCGGCAACATTGAAGGCATGGTTGCCCTGAGCGGCGTATGAGGAATTCAGCTTGCCATCCTTATTCCTGGTGTTACCTCCTGACTCGCTGCTGTCGAACTTCCACATACGCGTAAGCTTGCCGTCGGAATAGTTCCAGCCTTCCACCACAGTACGGCCATAAACTCCACGGCCAAGGAATATCTGATTATTATGCCCGTCGAAAGATGCGATACCGAGACGCAGCGAATTGGCCAGTTTCCAAGGATATTTCTTTGTGCGCGGATCCCAAGTCCAGTCGTTTGCCTCCCAGTTGGCAGCCATCTCGGCTGGAGTCTCGCCTTCCTTGCCACGGGTGATGAAGTCGGCACGTGCCAGCTCCTTGCCCGTAAGACCGTCGCACACGGAGAAGAACTCCGGTCCGCCATAGCCCTTGGGACCGTCGCCCTGATAATGGCCGGCAGGCCACACTGAACGGTAGTCGGTCTTACCGTCGCCGTCAGTGTCGGCAATCTCTGCGCCGTCGCCAAACACGGTACCCTCGCTGGTCTTGGTTACGAACTCGCACTTGCCATCGCCGTCGAGGTCGGCAACGCCGAAGTTAACCGAGTTTCCCTGAATGATGTTCGGACCCGACTTGATACGCCACAGAAGGGTGCCGTCGAGCTTATAGGCATCGAAGATTATTGTGTGGCGCACATTCGGATCGGTGTCGGCAGCACCGGTGCCCTCATCTGTGTTATTATTCGACTTATGGCCCATAATGCGTTTCACCACAATGTCCATCACTCCGTCGCCGTCGAGATCGCCCACAGAACAGTCGTTAGCATAATAAACAATATCAGCATTGGCATCAACATCCTCGGTGGTCTTCAGGGGAATGCTGATATAGGGCAGCTTGTTGTCTATCTGTGTCTGTTTCATCGTGAACGAATCGAGCACTGCCGAAGCATCGAACGTCAGGCTGGTGGTATGATAGGTAAGATAGAACGTATTGTCGCCCTTCACACTGCTTATCGCCGGCGAATAACTGGTTGACGTAATTGCCCTGAACGCATTGGTCTTGCTTGGCTTGCCGTTGCCAATCTTACGCCAGAGGTCGAACGACGTGGAAGAGTCGTCGCCGGGCAGCATACGCCATGATATCAGAAGTTTGCCGTTGGCGGTCTTATAGTCGCCAAGATTGATGGCTCCGCTACTTGGGTCTTGGGCTATCGAACCCCACAGACCACGTGAATATTTGTTTACGTTGTCGGCAATGGCTACACGCACGCCTGCTGACATGAGCACTGACAGTGCCAAAAGTCTTACAATTTTCATGTCTCTATTCAATTATTGATTTCAGCTCTGCAAAAGTACAACTTTTGGATGTTCTGAAATATATAATTTCGTACATTATATGGAAATATCGTTCATTCTTCGATTTTCCACTGATCCACGACAACATGGTCGTCGAGAGCCTTCACTACCAAAGTATGCTTGCCTTTCGACAGTTGTATTGGCATTTGTCTGATTGCCTGACCGCGAAGAACGTTTTGCTTCCACGTCTCTGAACGATACTTCTCCTTCAGAGAATACACTCTTGGCGCCGCTCCGTCGAGCGATACACTGTAGCGCAGGTCGCCGGTGTCGTTGGGCTGAGTAGGGACAAGGGCGGTTACGAGAGTGGCTGAGCCTTCCCTGTCAGAGACAAACTCGTAACGCAGCTCGCCGCCTTTTGGCAGACTCACGGCATTCATGGAATGACCGAGCATCTGAATGGCCACGGCACCCTGCGTGGCAGATGTAAACTCGCAGGCATTCCGGAAAATCACAGTTTCATGCCGCTCGGATGACAGACGGCCATGCACGTCGCTGAAGACTGGCAGCTGACGGGGGGCTGCATCCATGCTGTGGCGCCACTTGCCGCCATTCATGCTATTGTAGCGGGCAGTAAGTTGCTGAATCTCCAGATAGGCACGATGGCTCTCGGCAGAGTCGCACAACAGCTTTCGGTTCATTGCGGCTGATGCCTTCACAGGATATTCCACAGCGGCAAAGTAAGCATCGCGAAGCTCAGGCCGGATCATCGTTGCTATGGCTGACACTCTGCCTTCGATGGCTGCAAAGTCGCTAAGGCGCGTCATGGCCTCAGCACGGGTCATACCTATAGAATCTACGGTTGACAGGCCGCGAGGATATTTCTTTTTGTCGAGTTCCGTCTGGGTCCAACCCATGAACTCGGGCTTGCGGATGCCATTGAGACGGTAGTATTCGGTCATCACCGGCAAGAGATTTCTGCCAGCATCACTGCCGAACTGCTGACAGAGCCAACCCTCCAAATGACTGGTTATTGTGGAAGGCGAAACGCTGTTGATATTCCATGCCATGTCAAGAAACAGACTAAGGTCGTAGGCAGCTACCTTCGGGTCGTGGACATTGGCAATCCACAGCCGACGCACATTATGGTCGTAGGCGGCTTTCATCTCATTATATATCAGGCCGGGCTGAGTTGTCGTCAACCACAGATAGTCGTGAGGACGACCCCAGTAGCTCAGGTGATAATACACTCCGCCCCCACCCTTGCGCTGCTGCTGGGCACTGTCGGCAAGACGGGTCATGTAGCCATAGTTGTCGTCGCACCACATCAGCATCACATCGTCGGGAACTTTCAGTCCGTTCTCTAAAATCTGAAGCACTTCCTTATAGGGTATGAACACCTGAGGCACCCTCTCCACATTCTTGTCGATGTATTTCCTGAGCATCTCGCGTTGGTCGTCGATAACCATCTGCAGACCGTCGGTTTTCTCCTGCAAAGTTTTCACGCCCTCCATCGAGCCGTCGTGGATGCCGCGCATACCGATAGTGAAAAGAAACTCCGAACCACGCACTTCCTTCAGACGCTCGATCCAGTAATTCTGAACCTGACGGCGGTTAGTGATATAGTTATAGGCTCCGCGAGTTTTATGATTCCATTCGGCAACATTGTTTCTGAGAAGCGGCTCACAATGGCTCGTGCCTACAAGTATGCCGCATGAGTCGGCCATCTGCTTGTTGCCGGCGACGGTGAAGAATCCGGGAGTGCCTTCGTGCATTCCAGGCCAAATGGCATTGGCACGAAGACGCAGCAGCAGCTGGAATATCTTCTTGTAGGTCTGAGGACCGATATTTCCTTTAAGGTCGCTCTTCTCAAATGTGAGATAGCTCCAGGGACGAGTGCTCCAGTCCTCATCGTTCAGGAAAATTCCGCGATACTCTACCGACGGCGACTGCCAGGTGTGAAAGTCGGCTTCAACAGTAAGCCGCGACTGTGGCTCGGGACGCACGTCGCCCCACCATATCCAAGGACTTACGCCGGCCATGCGCGACATCTCAAGCAGTCCGTATGCAGTACCGCGACCGTTGTTGCCTGCAATGACTATCTTGCCATCGACAACACGAATCTCGAAGGCGTCGAGAGTCGAGAGAAGCATCTCTGTGTCGAAGCCTTGTGTCATCAGGCGGTTCTTTACCGTGGCGGAAGCTTTATCCAGCTCGACAAGCTGAAGTGTTCCGTCCTTATGCGCTAATGGCGTCTGACCGGTGACGGCTTCCATATCACTACGGAACATATCAACCGCTATCTGCACCACAGGAGCAGTCTTGCCGTCGATATTATAAGTTATGGGATGACTACCGTCGTACCAAACAATGTCTGCTGCCGATAACGTCAGAGAAGAAGCCGCAACCACAACTGTGGCAAACATTCGAAATATCATCATTGTATCAGTGATTTTTTCAGGAAAAAAATGCCGCCGTTTTAATGCGGCGGCATTTTGCGTATAGAGTGTTTACTTAAATGGCAGATACCAGTTTGACTCGGTCACAAGGCTCTTGCTCAGTGACATACCGTCGGACTGACGTGCACTGCGAATCTTCTCGTCGAGCCACAGACTGCCGAAGTTTGACGGATAGGTGCCGGGGCTTGATACATTCTTGTGGCGCGCCAGACGCATAAGGTCGTAGTAGCGGCTGCCCTCGAAAGCAAGCTCAAGTGCATACTCGTCGCAGAGAATATCCTCGACGGCATTGATAGTGTCCTGACGGGTTGTGCCGATGTATGTTCCGAAAGTACCGGTAAGCTGAGAAAGTTTCTTGCCAACCATGCGGTCGAGTGTATAAAGCGAACTGCCAGGCTTATATACGTTGGTGCGAGTAAGGTCGCTCGCTGCAACCCCGGCACCATGACAGTGGATACCCAATGCATAGTCTTCTGTAAACTTTTCATTGAACAGCTGATAGTCGCGGTCGAGAGTGACGATGGTTGTCGAGTCCATGTAGGCACAGACATAGCTTCCGGCAGAATTGGTGCTCTTCAGTGCCGAACTGATACCGTCCTTCAGGATTGCAAAGGCTGCATCCGGCATATTCAGACGGTTGAATGCCTCGGCAAGGTGAAGCAGGATGGTGCTCGTGCGGTAAAGAACGATGTTTCCGTACTTGTACTTGTCAATCGACTCGGTCGTGCTGTCGGCGCTAATCTGATAGTTAGTAACACTGCGCATACGCATGTCGCCACAGTTGGCAATGGCTACACTGTCAAACTGTGTCAGCGTACTGGTCTTCGACGTACGGTAGTAGTAATAATATTCTGTCGAGTCGGAGAGTGTGTTCATAGCCGACGACGGAAGAAGCTGTATCTTTTCCAGATAAGGCTCACTCTTGCTGTCAGAATAATAGTCGAATCCGAAAGCATAAGGCACATTGGTGGTAGTGCCGCTCTGCGAATTGACAGCCATCGGGATATAGGTGATGATGTCGTTGACAGAATTCAGGCCAAAAATTGCTGACCACGGAGTACCTGTTATATAGTTCACTGCAATGACAGACGGGTCGGGCAAGGTGCTGCCGGCAGACGCGAAACGTCCAAAGCCGAAAGAGCCCTTCTCGCGCAACGGAGCAAGATATATGCTTGAGCGTTGGTTCACATCGGGAGCAACCTTCGTGAGATAGGTGATATAATGGCGAGCGGCCTGGTCGTATTTCTCGGTTTCAAGATACATCTCGCCGAGGATGACATCCACAGGAATAAAACAAGCCGACGGACGGTAGGTCTTGGCACTCTGGCTGCCCCAACGCTGTGTGCCGGCTCCCGATGTACTCCTGTAGCTGTCGTGGAGTGTGGGCACCTCAAAGCCTGTGAACTTCTCAAGCTCAGGAGCCAGCTGCTCTACGATACCATAGATATCGAGCTCGGGAAATGAGTTGCTCTCAATCTGTGAGATTGCGGTCAGAGGAGTCGTATAGAACGGAACCTTGCCGTAGTTACGCGCCAACTGCATGTATGCCCAGGCACGAATAGCAAGGGTTGCAGCATACTGCCGGATTACAACATTCGTAGCACCAGTATAGAGGCTGGTGTCGGCCTTCGCAATATAATAGTTGCAATTGTTGATGATACGGTAGTAAGCATAAGCACTGTCATACTTGTTTTCCGTAGTGGCAGAGAAGTCGGCAAGACTCTGAAGGTTCTTGTCGGTAATACCAGGCACAACCTTCAGCAAGTCGCCACGCAACTCGCCTTGGAACACATACTGGTCGGCGACCTGCTGCATAGCTGTCAATATACCGAACGCATAGAAGGCAGAGTCGCTCTTCTGGCTGATTTCGGGCTCGATGTTCAGAATAGGTGTCTCTGTCTCCATCATGTCTGAACAGGAGAAGCTTGCGCAGGATATGCACAAAATGCTGATAAACTTATTTAGCTTTTTCATATTTCGTAATTCCACATTAAAGATTAATCTTAACACCAAAAGTGAATGAACGCGAATGAGCAAGGTTGCCGGTGTCTATACCCTGATAGAGCACTCCATAGCCGTTTGACAACTCCGGATCACTGCCAAGATACTTGGTGATAGTGAACAGATTCTGAGCCTCAGCCCATACCGAGAGACCTTGCAGCCAGTTGGTCCAAGAGTTTGGTATAGGAATGGCATACGCAAGTTTCAGAGTCTTCAGACGAAGATAAGAGCCATCCTCGATCCAGCGGTCGCTGAAGCGGTTGTTGCCCATCGGGTCGCCGAAGACGGCACGCGGCAGAGTTGCTGCCTGATTCTCATGACGCCAACGACCTACCTCGCTTACCTGCTGATTGAAGAAGTTCGAACCAGAGGTGAGGATTGAGCGTTGGTAGTTATAGATGTCGTTGCCTAAGCTGTAGTTGAAACCTATAGCGAGCGAGAAACGCTTCCAGAACACGTTGGCGAAGATGTTACCATATACCGACGGGTTCGGGTCGCCGATGACAACCTTGTCCTGGGCGTCTATCTTGCCGTCGCCATTCTGGTCAACGAAGTGAACGTCGCCGGCCTTGAAGTCATGATGGGCAAGAGCATCGTCTTCCATATAGAGATATGTGCCATTGCCTGCCAAACGAGCTTCCTCGTCAGATGCGAACACACCTGCTGTCTGATAGCCGTAGAACACACCTACCGGATTACCAACCTCGGTGAGGATGTTGTTGTCACCATAAATCGACTGTGTCTTTACAAAGTTGTCGGGAAGTTCCTTTATCTCGTTCTTATAGTGACCAATAGTGGCACCTACTTCAACATTCCAGTCCTTGCCAACGACAGGCTTGCCGCTGATGGCAATCTCATAGCCTGTGTTCTTCAGCTTACCGCCATTGCTCCAATAGAGATTGATACCTCCGATAGGATTAGAGAAGGCACGTTGAGTCAGCAAATCCTTGGTATTGTGGATGAAGTAGTCGAAGCGGAAACCTACGCGGTTGTCAAACAGGTTGGCTGCAACTCCGAAGTTGAACTTATTGGTGGTTTCCCACTTGATAAGGTCGTTGCCCACATTGGTGAGCTGCGTACCGATAGCATTGTTGTTGAAGCGGACAACAGAGTAAGATGTACGTGCGGCATAATTGGAGATACCGTCGTTACCGCTCATGTCATAACCGGCATTTACTTTCAGATAGTTGACAAAGCTCTTCTTCGGGAACCACTTCTCATTGGTGAGTACCCATCCTAACTGGACACTCGGGAAGATAGCCCACTTTACGCCGAACATCTTGATGCCGCCATCGGCTGCCTTTCCGAAACGGCTGTTCGACTCACCGAGCAGAGTAACAGTGGCAAAATAGCGGTTCATGTAGTTATAGTCAAAGTTGCCGAACCACTGCATCTGACGCCAAGTGTCGCTCGAGCCGCCAATCAGTCTGTAGCCAGACCAGGAGAGGTTTGGGTCCTTGTCGCTGGTCTCAGGAGCCGACGACTGAACAGAAGCGTCGGAATTGTCGTAGGAGAAAGTACTGAAGCGAGCACCGGCAAAGGCTGCAAGGGTATGGCGGCCAAACTGGTGGTTCCAGTCTAACTGTAGCTTGGCAACAAAGTTGTTGTCCTTTGAGAACAGCGAACGTGTCATGGCATACACACGACCTATACCCTCAAGATTGAACGACGGCACATTGCCGTAGGGACGGAAGTAACGCTCTGAATGACGGTTCAGAGAATAGTTCAGCATGGCTGAGAGCTTGAAGTCGTGAGAAATCTGGTAGGTAGGCTCTAAACGTACCGTGAAATATGTTGTCTCGGCACGGTTCTTGTTGTTGCCTTCACCCTTGCTGATAATGGTCAGCGGGTTGGCAAGACCATATTCTCCGTCGAAAGTCTCAACCTGACGGAAGATATCATCGTAGTCGGACTCCAGGTCGGTGAATCCGCCAAGACCGCCGTTGAGCGTCTCGCTGTACTGATAAGGAGTCACTAATGGCGACTTTATAAGCCCAAGTACATTTGGCGACGTTACCGTGCCCTTGCTGAAGTCGCTCTGGATGGCATTGTCGAGGACATCATTGTTAACACGGGAGATAGAGATGTCGAACTTTGTCTTCAATGACTGAGTGATGTTGATGTCGGTGTTGAAACGCAGGTTCATGCGCTCTATCTCATTGCCCTTGGCAGCATACTTGCCGTCCATATAGCCCACAGAGAGGTTATACATACCGATATCGTCACCACCCTGAACGTTGACAGAATAATTCTGGGTAAAGCCTGACTTATACACCTCTTTAGACCAGTCGGTGTCGTTATGATACCAGTTGTAATAATATCCGTTGGGATTATCATCAAGGAAGTGGAATTTGATATGGCGCTCAGGAACACCCTCCATGGTACCGAGCAGCTCGGAAGCATATAAACGGTACTGCTCGCCATTCATCATCGTAGGAAGCTTGGGAACGGTGATAACACCAACAGAAATGTTGGCATCGATGCGCGTAGCCATCGACTTACCACGCTTCGTGTCAATAAGAACCACACCATTGGCACCACGTGCGCCGTAGAGTGCCGTAGCATTCTTCAACACCGTCACCTTCTCAATATCATCTGGAGAGATGGTTGCGAGTACATTGTTGAACTGACCTTCATGAAGGGAGTAGCGGTCATACTGCATATCCACCTCGACACCGTCAACGATGACCAGCGGCTGAGAGTTGGCTGTAATACTGCTGAGACCACGGATGTACATCTGTGCTCCGGCATCGATGATACCTGAACGCATCACTGTACGCATGTCAGCACCAAGTTTCGAGCTTACCTCGTCTTCTACGGAAATGGCAATATGGTCGATTTTAGCCTCAGCCTTAGCTGTAATCTCGGTGCCCTTGCCGTACATCGGATTGAAGACATCCTTCAGAAGTTTCACCTCTACTTCCTGACCATCGGCACCGGCGATAATACCTACCTGCTGGTTCTGATAACCGGGCGAGTGTACGTACAATGCCGTTGTAAACTCAGGAACCTTGATGGCAAAGCTGCCATCCTCATCGGTCATCGCTGTATAGCGGATGTTGCCAAGGGCCTGGAGCTGAACACCGGCCACGGGTTTCTTCGTGGCTATGTCGGTAACGACACCTTTTACAGTCACTGTGGGATAGTTCACCTGAGGCACCTTGCGGACAGGCTTCTTTACGGTGGCTTCCTCTTCAGATGCCTCGTCGGCTTCATCCTGAGCGAAAACAGGAACAGACGAGAGGCTTAATGCCACTGTGCAAAACATCAGTCTGAGACTGGCATTATGCAATATATTCATGATTGTGCTCTTCATCATCATTTCTTAATTAGTGGTTCTTTTTCATCATATTCTACTGGTCGCATAAGAATCTTTCCGATGCGGACGTCGCGCGTATATTGAGCCTTCTGAGCAGCACTGAATACACTGATAGGAGAATGGATGCGCAGACAAGGAGCTGGGTCACCCTCTACTCCGCGGTAGCATACCGGGAACTCGAACTGGCCTATCCACAACGTATCGGTAACCATCGGATTGTTTGAGAAAGCTGTGGTGGCATTCTGAGTACGTGGATTGCGATCGCTGCTCTTCGACGTTGCTGGATCTACATACTTCGAGCTGAAGTTATATTTTGTCTCATTACCGTTGGAGGCAGTGTAGCTCAATGTGAAGTTCAACAGGTTGGGCTTCAGGAACTCAGCACGCGGATTAACGAAATACGGCATGAACACAATGTAGAAGTTATATGCTCCCGAGAGCACACCAGGCAGATTCACGAAGATATCCGGCTTAGAATATTCACCATTTGGCTCTATCCACGCATAGCGGAACGAGCTTGACTCCTGTTTGGGACCGAATACAGTATGCTCGGGGTCACTGTAATTAATCTGGTGTACGATGTCGTTGAAGTGGTTGGCGATATTGTTTGACGGGTTAATCTCAAGCATAGGATTATACCACTCCCACGGCTTGAAGGCAAGCGAATCGACAATACGAGAGAAGCCATTGCTCATCTGTACAGTTTCAACAACATAGTCGTTGGCAATAGCTACGTCGCCGGAATACTTGCCACGGACCGTAGAACGGATGGTGTCGTTGTTTGCGCCGTTACCGATTAGCCACTTGTTGTACTTGTCGGTATTGCTATATACAAGGTTGCGGATAATCCTGCTACGGACGAGAGAGTCCCTCAACTCATCGACATTCTTCGTCTCAACCGTCTTGGTGGTCGTTCCGGTTGCCGAAGTGAACACAGACGGATTGAGGACTTTCATCGACGGAATGTAATTGTAATGCTTTTTTATGTTTTCGTAAGCATCGTTGAAAGCCTTGTCGTTAGGGATAATCATCGTATAGGTACTGTCCTCGTTGGACAGGCGGGCATTCATCTGGTTTACATACACGTTGTATGTCACCATCACAGAGTCGATATACGTGGGCATACCATTGACCATTGGACCTTCGACACTCTGGTCTTCGTCAAGATATGTCAGTTCGTACTTCTTGAAGTGATTCCTGATAGAGTCGATGCCCTTTCCCATGCTAAGATACTCATAGATATTCGGACGGAACACCGCAACACCGTTCATCAGGTGCATGACACCGTTGTTGCCGGCAACATTTGACGAGGTGATGGGATTGCCGGCATAGGTATATCCGCTTGCACCGTATTTGAACGGGAACGACTTCTGGTTGATGGTGTGAACTTTTGTATCGAAGGCTCCCGTTGCATTATACATAAACTCGGCCACATGGCTGCCTACAAACTGATAGAGCAGCTCGGAATTGGTGAGAGTATCGTATGCCGTCGGGTCGAAAGTACCATTGACCGGAGCAAAAACAGTATAGTTACGAGGAGCACTGAGCAATGTGTCAAATCCCGAACGCTTCACCAACGTGGCAAAGTCGGAAAGCTGAGGCTCAGCAAGGATATTCTCCCACAATGTCTGGTTACCGGAAGCAACAGGGTCGGTCGGCACAGCATTGTAATCGCTGAATTCGGAGCAAGATGCGGCAGTCAGCATACCGGCTGCCAGCATCATGTACCTTATGGATTTAATTATTTTCATATCTCTTTGATTTTCTATTGTAGGTTGTCAATGTAATTTCTCAATTAGTACCAGTCCTCCATTGTGGTATTGTCATCAACCCAGCTGACAGGTACGAATTCCACATAGTCAAGCTGCCACTTCAGGTCGCGGCGGTCGGAAACGAGGTTCTTCAGACGGAACCACTTCTCCTCGCTTTGCTTGAACTCAACGCGGCCCATGATGCGGCGAAGTGAGTTGTTACCGGTGCTGGTGTAGCGCTGGTTACGGTCAGTATTGGTACCAACACCACCTCCAACGTTTGCATCACCACGCTCGGGATGGTCGCAATAGCTGTACAGACCACGCATATAACCGCGGTTGCGCATGGCGGCATCAACAGCAAGTCCCATATCGGGATCTTCAAGATAGTTGGTCCAGCCGATACGTTCGTCGCCAATCTCAATACGTACGTCGAGAGGAATACCGAGAGCAATCATCGAACTCTTTTCACGAGAGTTACCCATATAGAACTGCATCATACTTCCGTGTCCCATAGGAGTGTAGAAGATGCGGAACTCGTAGGTTCCAGTTGGCAGAGGAGGAAGCTTGACTGCGAAGTCGTAGTTGCCCCAGCCTTGGAAGGTATCGCTCTGCCATGCATTGTAGGCTCCCTTCACATTGTAGCGGAACTGGTTGCCGCTGACTTCATCGTTGTAGCTCACCACATTATTAAAATAGTTATTCGGGAAAGCAACACGTGCACCCGACTCAGCAAGAGCTTGGAAGTCGGACATCGTTCTCATGCGGATGTTGTTGTTGATGAACTCTGGCAGGAATGTGGTGGTATCGAAACGCAGACGCTCGTTGAGAACGTTCCTCGGCACCATCTCGTCGTAAACCAGAATGCCACGGAGTGCATGGATGTATCCGTTGTATGCACTGATATTGGTATCAGGATGGCCCGAATCGGTGGTACGCCAGATACGTACACCAGAACGTACAAGCTCGTGGAATCCTGCCTTACCCATCGTGCCTACCTCATTGGTGCGGGTATTGTACTTCACATAACGGTTGATGTAAAGCGCACGGCCAGGCTGCGGCTGCCATATCTTCAGTAGAGTATTGGGAAGCATCGTCTCGTAATAATCGAATGGCTCGGCGCCGTTCACATAGTTCCAATAGCCACGGGCAGCATTCTGCTCATAAACAAGGTCGGTCTCCGGCATTCCGGCATAGAGAAGATGGTAGGCAACGAACATGTTAAGGGCATTGTTGCGCTGCTTGAAAGCGTCGGCATTGCTCTTGTCTGTCTCGGTGTTGATGGTCCATCCCATCTCGGAAGCATAGTCGTACCAGTCTGTGGCTGAGCCATAGACATTGTTGGCGTAGGCTATCAAGTCGTCGATATTGTTGATGCCGGCTTCACGGAACACTTCGTCAGTCTCGGCAAAGATTGTATATTTGATGAGACACTCTGTGGGGTGATAAAGTTTCTTGCCGTCGGTATCACTCCAATCAGTAATTACGAAATCATCTTCGTCCATCAATTTCTTATATCGCATAAGTGAGTCTTCGAGACCGGTAAGACGTAAAGCATCGGTGAAGATGCTGAATTCCTCATGGTGCTCAAGCTCGTTGGGAAGATAGCGCGACGACTTCGGAATAACCTTGTTCAGAGTATGTACGATACCATTAGTAACAACGCTGTCCTTGATATAGATGACAGCCTCGTTCTCTATTACCACATTACCCTGATAGTCCGCCCCACTCTTGGTATTGACGGCACGGCCGAGCATAGTGGTAACAGGAATACCTGCACCACCCATGTCGATCGTGGTGTAGATCTGTCCGGCGCAAATGTGGAAACGAGCAAGGTCAAGACACAAACTGTCAGTAAGACCTTCGATGGTGGCATCACTCATTCCGTTGTGCGGGACTATGGCCTCGACATCGTTATAGAGACTGTCGGCGTATGCCTCGATTGCTTCATTGTCGGGAGCAAACACGGTATATTGACCGTATGCAGCAAGGTTGCGGTCGAGACCAACACGAGTAAGTATATAGTTGAAAGCCGACAACTCGCTCTTGCGCTTGATATAATCGTCGGCAGTCTCACCCGTGTCGGTGAACAATGCCGACTCGTCAGGCTCAGGGTTGCAGGCCGTGAGCGAGCTCAGTCCTACGGCTGCGAAACCGAAGAAGAGCACTAAACGACAGAAATTCTTTATATTCTTTTTCATTGTCTTTCCTCCTTACATATTAATAGGTTCTTTCATAACTGTTAGAACTTCCTGAATAAACGGGATTCTGCACAAGTTGCTTGCCAACGATAAGTTCACTCTTTGGTATCGGCAGGTATAGATAAGCCTCGTTGCTCATCTTACCCTTCACACCGGCAGCCTCGTCTGTACGGCTGCGCGTCATGGTGGTGAGCATCTTGTCGTAGAGCGCCGGAAGATTGTCAACTCCAATCTGCGACAGAGTGCGACTGTAGTCAACGCCTACGATGTGACGGTAGTTATAGCGCAGAAGGTCGTAATAGCGCTTGCCCTCGAAGCACAGTTCACGCAGACGCTCGTCCATTACAAACTCTTCCATCTCTTCCTTCGTCTTGTTGCTATAAGTAGCCCACTTCAGCGCATCTGCCTTGTTGGAGGCTGCCAAACCACGGGTATTCACGGCAGCAACAAGATTGAATGCCTGCTGGAAAATCTTCGATGTAGAGTCGGCAGTCATGTCGTCTTGAACCGTCTGCACGAGAGCCTCTGCCTTCATCAGCATAACATCGCTCAGACGATAGAAGATAAAGTGGTTTGTCTGCAACTTGTTGGAGCCAATGTATGTATCCCACGTATTTGTTGACTTGCTGTCATTGGAAATCATCTTACGGATGACAGGTGGCGTAGATGTAGGATCGTAGATAAACGAAGCATAACGCACGTCGTTATTGGTCAGATATACCTGATTGCCGGTGAAAATATCGCCTGCACGCACATAGCCGCCACTCTCACGGAAAAAGTTATAGTATGTGCCTACCAATATCTGGCTCTCGAAGATTGTCTCTTCGGCATTGTGATTAATGAAAACATCGAAATACATATCATCAATCTCAGCAAGGGGATATTCCGTCTCTGTCAGACTGGCTCCGCGATGATTGGAATTATATATATCACGCTTCGAGGCTATCACTTCGTCGCAAAGACTGATGCAACGCTGATAGTCGCTCTGCGAACCGGTCACCGAAGCACGCCACAGATAGACATCGGCAAGGATGGCCCTGACAGCATCGACATTAATCCAACCTACACGCTTCCAGTCGGTAAGTGAATATGCCCTTGCGGACGGAGCACCGGTGAGAGCTGACTCAAGGTCGGCAATACAGCCGTCAATGACAACCTGCGGAGCCGACTGCGCTACCTGCATGTCCTGGCTGCTGGTCATGTACGATGAGGTGACATAAGGAACATCACGGAAGTTGCGCACAAGGTAGAAATAGCACAACGAACGGAGCGCACGCATCTGTGCACAGTGTGCATCATAGTCGCCCTGGGTATAGCTCGGATCGGTGCCTATTACCGCACCGGCTTTGTCGAGAACGATATTACAACGGTTGATGACGGTGTAGAGCGATGCCCATTCAGCAAAAGCGTTGTCGGTCTCAATATTGACGGAGGAAATCTCCTTCAAATCCATGACAGTACCGTCGGTCTGCATGTTCGTGGCTGTGGTGACAACCATCTCGTCGGTACGATAGTCGCCCCATACGAGCAGACGCTGGATAACGCCGGCTTCAGACATCGCATAATAGGCGGCATTGACCATTGAGTTTACCTGCTCTTTCTCTTTCCAGAAGTCCTCATCGACCGTAAGGTGGTCGGGAAGGATGACCGTATCGACGCACGACACAAGCATCATGCTGGAAACTAACATTAATATATATTTCTTCATATCCTTAGTATCTTTTTAGAATCCGAGATTAAGAGTTACTGTGAATCGCTTTGAACGAGGAGTCCTTGAGTTGTCAACAGCCGGGAAGTAAGCCGACGACGACGTTATCTCAGGATCCACGCCGCTGTAGCGCGTCCATACATAGAGGTTATCCATAGAGGCGTAAGCCTGAAGTTTGTTCAAACCCCATTTCTTGATAAGCTTGTTGTTGAAGTTATATGAAATCTGGAGGTTCTGGAAACGCAGGAAACCGCCGTCCTCTACGTAGCGGTCGCTCTCCTGCCAGTTGTAGCCTGTGTTAAAGATGGCACGTGGCATCGGAGTGTCGTCGCCATCCTTGCGCCAACGATAGTTCACTGTGGAACTCTGGTTATACACATTGCTCATACTCTCAAGATTCATGCGGGCCATGTTGATAATTTTGTTGCCGAAACGGAAGTTGAAACGTGCTTTCAGAGTCCACTGGCCGTAGCGGAAGTTGAAAGAGAAACCACCATTGACCTTAGGCTGGGAATTGCCGAGATATACGATGTCAAGATTGTTAATCTGACCGTCATGGTTGATATCTTCATAGATGACGTCACCACCCTGGAACTTATAGGAAGAACTTCCGTCAACATAGTTATACACCAGACGTTTCGGATCGCCGGTATTTTCCATGATTACACGGCCGTTGGCATCAGTGGCAACAGGAGCTGTCTTACCACTGGCAAGGAACGAGTTAATCCATGACTCATATTCAGCATTTGTCAGTCCATTCTCCTTGCGGTAGTTCTGAAGATAATCATAAGTATATTGGTAAACACCTTTGTAGCGATATCCATAGATAGAGCCGAGAGCGGCACCGGTAGATACTCGGATAGGATAGAGACCGCGTTCGGTGATTGACCATGTCACACCCCTGCCGTTGGCACGTGTACCCTGAGTGTTCAAACCCTCAAGCACACTCTCGTCCATTTCGGTAAGGAGGTTCTTGTTCTGGGCGATGTTGAAACTGAAATCAACAGAGAACTTACCCTTCTTGATAAACCTGTTTGCCTTAAAGTTAAGTTCGTAACCCTGGTTGGTCATCTCGCCTACGTTAGCCCAAGGAAGAACAGAGAAACCGGTATATGATGGTATGCGCACGTTTGGCATAAGCATGTCGGTTATCTTGCTGTAGTAATAGTCGAACTCTAACTCAAACTTATCATTAAGCAGACCAAGGTTGAAACCTACGTTAATGGCAGACTTCTTCTCCCATTTCAGGTCGTCGAGCTTCAGACCGGAAAGGGTCGTAATCTGAACGGCACTGCTGCCCGTACCATACTTGGAACCTGTCTGATAAGTGTTGAAGAAAAGATAGTCAGAACCGGGACCTCTACCAGTGAGACCCCAAGAGCCGCGTAAACCCAAAATCGAGATAACCTTCTTCGACCACTTCATGAATGGCTCGTCGCTGACGTTCCAACGAACTGACACACCGGGGAAGTATGCCCACTTGTGCTCAGGGCCAAACTGTGAGTTACCGTCGGCAGTGAGTGAGAAACCAAGGCTGTAACGACCGTCGAGGTATGAGAAGTGACCATTGAAGAGGGCACGCTGAGACTTTGTCCGACCGTTGCCACTTGAAGGAGTACCCCAAAAAGCATCGACTATAGGCGTGTCGAAGCCATTGGGCATATGATCCATACCTACCCCCTGATAAGAACTGGTCTTAGAATCCATTTCATAGCGCAGAAGGGCTGTAGCATAGAAGTCCTTGTTCTTGAACGCCGGGGTAAAGACAAGTTCAACACGTCCGCCAATCTTCATACTGTTATACTCATAGTTATAAGCATAGTTGTAATTACTGGAGTCCCAGCGCTGATTGGACAGGGATGCAGGCCAGAATTTAGGCTTACTCTCGGCAAAGATATCGAAATCTACACGCCCGTTGAAAGTAAGACGGCTCTTGTCGGCATCGACACCAAGAATCTCATACTTGATGGTGAAGTCCGGATTCAGACGGTAAGTCTGGTCCTTCTCCCATGCCATATTTGCGATGGCAACAGGATTACCCATATTATATATCGGACTGAGATAATAAGCTGAGTAGTTTGTAGTTCGCGGATCATAAAGCTCGGAATTCTGAGGAGCAGGTTTATTCATCAGGTAATATTCGCCAGTATCATTACCGTTAGCATCCTGACGATAGATAGCCATGTTAGGAGCTGTGGTCTGCGCGATTCCAAGAAGAGAACCGTTAGACTCGTTGTTCTTTACATTATTAGTATATGTCAATGCGAAGTTGGTTATGAAACGGATGCGATCGCTCACGTTGTAGTCCAAAGCCAGACGTGTGGTGAACTGCTCAAGTTTCTGCTTGATGATAGTACCCGACTGATTCTTGTAGCCGGCAGAGATACGGAACGTTGCTTTCTGTCCACCACCGGAGATATTGAAGTTGATGTCGTGAAGCGAACCGAACTGCTGAACGGCTTTCACCCAATCGGTGTTATTGTTCCAGTTTTCATATTCCTTGTAAGTACGCTCATAGGCTATCTCAGGCATGTATGCTGTAGCATCACTTCGCTGTGCAGGATTGTAGAACTCCTCCTTGAGCATCATGGTATAGTCGTCACCATTGAGAAGATCGTAGCCGGAGGGCTGCCACGTACCAGTGAATTTATAAGAGAAATTCACATGTGGTTTTCCACGAGAACCACGCTTGGTGGTAATCTGGATTACACCGTTGGTACCGCGCGAACCCCAGATGGCAGTAGCAGCAGCATCCTTGAGAACTGTGATGCTCTGGATATCCTCAACGTTTACCGAAAGCAGCGAAGAGTATTGTTCCTCGTCGGCATTGGCGAAGTCGAAGTTCTCGTCAGGGTTATCGAAAATCTTGTCATCCACAACGATGAGAGGGTTGGCGTTACCCGTAAGGGTGGAAACACCACGCAGACGCATCTGGGTACCGGAACCGAGGTTACCAGAATTGGAAACAATGTCAAGACCGGCAATCTCACCCTGCAGAGCCTCGTCGGCTGAGGTGAAGGCAAGACCTTCAACCTGCTCCATGTTCATGGTCTGCTGTGATACGGAGATTTCCTTCTTCTGAATCATCAGACCACCGGAGTTGCCACGACGGCCCTTGACGGTTACTTCCTTCAGAGTAGTGTTCACTGGCTCCAGTTTAATCTTGAAGACGGTCTGGCTACCGATGTTCACTGTCTTGGGTTTATCGCCGACATAAGAAAAGACAAGCTTGTTCTTCGTACTCTTGACCTGCATGGAGAAGTTACCATTGAAATCGGTCTGAGTTGCCGAGATAATACGGTTGTTGGCATCACGTTCCACAACGCTACCCATCATTATCGGACCATCGTTGTCGCTGACGGTACCCGATATACGCGCCCCTTGTGACATCGCCAACTGGCTGACGACGCAAAGCAGAGCGGTAAATAATAGCTTTCTAATGTTCATTGTATAATAGGCATTTAGTGTTCGTAATTAGTTTTCAGGGCTGAAACTGCCATTGGAGTTACTGCACAGAGGCTGTGAAATCTGATGGATGGCACAGAACGACGACGTGTTGATTTCCGTTGCTGAAACTGCTTTCTGATCGTACCATATATCACGTGCCATTGCATTGACAACTTTTGAAGAACCACGGTCAGAAGCATAAACAGAAACTGTCTTTTGCGCATCCTTAACTGTGAGCACACCGTTGCCACCGCCAAGATTGACTTCAAGAGCCACACCCATGTCGTTGGTGAGCAGGGTCTGGGCACGTCCGGCAGCGTCGATGACATTGTCGGCATATACAGAACCGTTAATGAAGTGATAGCGGATGAATTTGCGTATAGCATTAATCATCTTCTTTGCTTTCGCACGGTCGGCTTTCTCTTCTGCCGATGGATTCTCGCTAAGGTCATCACTCTCGGAATACCACTTGTCGAACAGTTCCTGAACATCTGACCATGAGGGCAGACCGTCATTGTATGCAATATCCATAGCGGTATTATCGGGAGCAAAGAGTGTATAGTTATAGGTATTGAACATCTTCACGTTATAGTCGATACACTCAAGATTGAGTGTCTCAAGATCTGACTCGTATTTGCGCTGTTGCTGAGGGTCGATAACACCCTTATCGTCAGGTTTTGGAGGAGCAGGGTTGTTTGCTTGATAATCTTTGGTGAAGATAGTATATGTATCAAGTTCAGACGCAAGAGCAGTGTTGTTCTCTGGATGAACATCGCTGATTTCTGCAAAACGCATAAGGTGAGTAGCACTGAAGCCCATACTCAGCTGGAGGAACTTGCTGAAATTGCTGTTATTACTCAGAATGTTATATACGCTCTTGTGAGGTCCCTGAATAACGCGATCCATACGATAAGCCTTACCGTTCTTTTCATTATAAATAGCCTTGATTGTAGGAGCGGGGAAATTAGGATTGCCGTCATATGCCTCACCAGCCATAACCTTTGCACCGACGAAGTTACCCTCTACATAAACGGTTGCACCATGCTTGGTCTTATAGTAATGGTTCTTGCTGACATCCTCGCCGGCATCAAGTACGACTGTGTGATAGTTGAGAAGATCAACAAGCTGAGACTTCACGCTCGAGATTTGTATATTTGTTTGAACAGGAGTAGCTCCGATAGTACCGGTCTTGGGGTCGTAGCTGAAACGTTCACACTTGAGGGCGGGGTTGGCACTCGCGTCATAATAGAAGTGGAGCATCATCTGACCAAGTGAATGGCCAAGATATACTGGGTCAACCATATAATAGTCGAACGCTGTATCCTCGGGGATGAAGAATGCATAGTTGGCTCCCATGGCAAGCAGATAGTAGAAGAAATCGACATCGAGATACTGGGTGTCATAAACTGCCCACTTCATGATATTCATATCCTTATACACGCGTGCAGGAGCAAGCACCGACTGATAAGTATCGGGAGCAAGGAGCGTATTTGCAAAGTAAACTACACCATTATTAGCAATCGTAATATCATAGGTGCCATCATCCTTCTTGCAAATATTGTCGAGAGTAACGCCAAGCAACTCGTTGACATCATTAGGAATGGTGTGGAACTTGCTTGGCACCGACGATGCGAACGAAGGCATCTGAAGAGTACGAATAAAAAGTGCTATAATATCCGGCGACTTCTTGTACAGGGTATCAAGGTTTTCAATCAGGTTTGCCTCAGTGTTGGGAAGAGAACCATATTCGTCGATAAGGAACGAACCGGCTCCTGCCATCGGGTTCGAACTGCCATTTGCAGGCAGGAAATAGGTCTTTATAGCATCGTCGGTAGGTACAATCATTGCGCCGATATCCTTCAGGTTGATTTCCTGGTTAGTAGTGACACCACTGGCAGAAGGATAATAACGGTTCCATCCCGGGTCAAACTTCAGAACATATGTGGTCTGTGCCGTAGGAACACCGGAATTGGGTACCTGCAGAAAACTACCGCCGGCAACATCAGAATTGGTGGTATGAGAGAATTCACTGAGGTAACGAACCTCGAAGATGGAATCTTTCATTGTCTGATTATTCTGTTTTGCCCAGCCGTTGTATGCTTCTGTCGTTCCCTGGTCATACACAGGAGCGGAGAAATAGTCGAGCATGTGACTGAAGAGCTGAGTATTGCTCTTTCGTTTTATCACTTCTGCCATATTTCCCGGAGGGAAGATTACATCGCGCACCTGATGGATGTATCCGTTCTGGCATGTGATGTCGCCATTAATAACCCTATCGTTGAAAATATACGCAGTACCTTCTGTATATGGCTCACCCGTGAGAATCTCAAAGTCACTACCGGTGCCTTGTGTTGTGATGCCGTTTTTTATCATGTACTCACGTGTAAGATGAACGATACCGGGAGTGGTGCGATCTCTTACAACGTCGATATTGCGGTCGTAGAAACGCTGCCAAAACTTATTATTCTGTGGCATTTCAGCAGCCGAAGTGATGTGCTGAATGGTGTCGATAACACTGACACTGGTAGCATGCTTAATAGCCTCTCCACGACTGACATCGGCAGTTCCGTCACTTACATTAGGCAACATTTCGAGAAGAAGAGCATTGCTGAGCATCGAGAACTTCAGAAGCAGGTTTTTCTGAGCTGATGACAGCTCCTCATAACTGCTCACGCCCCAATCATTACTTGCAAAAAACCTCGCAAACGCTTCGTCGTTGGCAGGAAATACAGTCAACGAACCCGTCCGGTCCATGATCTCGGAATAACCGAGGTCATTTACCAACCGCAGGTAAGTGTTAAATGTTCCTGTCAACTTTGTCTGGTCTGGGGTCTGCAGTTCTGAATAGATGCTTCCTCCAAGCCATGAAGGCTTTTCGTCGGAGGGGACCTCCTCGTACTTGTCAACGCAGGAGGACATCAATCCCGTCAAAACGAGAGAGACACAGAAAAAGATTTTTTTCATAAGTTAATAATAGCTAATATAAATTGTTTTTATTGTTTTGTTTTCTTTATTTGTTTCAGTATCTGATAGTTAGCTTGCAATCAATGTCCACGAAAGGACAATAATTACCATAGCAATATGCAAAATAACAAAAAAAAAACGAAACAGCCAAAAAATTAGTAAACAAAATATAAAAAAAATGCCGTCACTTAACAGCAACGGCACTCATAACAATTAAAATAAAATCACTTTGCAATGTACTTCTTTCCACCTTTCACAACCACACCTTTAGCTGTAGCGCCTACACGCTGTCCGGCGAGATTGTAAATCTCTGATTCTTTTTCAGAGTCGGAAGCAGTGACGCTGCGGATACCGTCGGTACCGATGGTGTATTCATACAAGTCGCACTTCGTCTCCTTC
>CAMOEW010000005.1 GCA_946612625.1 uncultured Prevotella sp. | reverse complement strand
ATAGGTCGTTCCATCAGTATAATTATTATTTTTCTTTTATCAGATTGTCCTCGCTATCCTGATAGTGGTCGGTTTGGTGGAAGATGCGGGTGATGCCTTTCATCTGTATCTTCACATGGTTGAGGAAGCTCTGCCACATCGACTGGTGGCCGATGGTGCCGTAGCCTGTGATGGCCCTGCAGCGGCGGTCGCGGACAAAGACGATGCGGCCGTACTTCTTCAGATTAAAAGCCATAGAGCCGTCCTCGCCACGGATAATGTCCACGCGATAGGGTTCCTGCCGGCCATAGTCGGCATTGTAGGCAAAGACCAGTCCACGGACGGAGAGCTCAGGACGCTTGAAATGCTGAATCCACAGGAACAGGTCGCGGGCCATCTCGAACAGTTTCAATGACAGTTTAGAGTGATTCTCGTCGGGGAAATAGCTCCAGGTGGCCGACACGCAGCTGACACCGGGCTTCAACAGATGGTCGAGCATCACCTCATAGTAATGGGGCGGATAGAGCGTGTCGCTGTCTACATCGAAATAGAAGCGTCCCTTGGCATGTTGCAGTCCGCAGCGACGGGCATAGCCACAGGAGTGCTCGTACTCGGTGTAATAGGGAATTCCAGACTTCTCATAGATTTCTGCCGTCCGGTCCTTGGAGTCATTGTCTACACCGATAATCTCTACGGGATATTTACACTGAATCTCGCTGATAGCCCAGAGACAGGCTTGCAGATGGGTATCCTCGTTGTAAGCTATCACCACGATGCTTGCCAGCGGCTGCGGACTCTGCAATCGGGCCAGACGCTCGCGTGTGCCGTCAATCACCTCCTGAGACACCTCACTGAAGGGGCGACCGTAGATGGTCATGTATTGATCGTACCAGTTTGCCATGTGAATAATTATTTTAATTATCGGAATTAATACGTCACTAATATATCGCCTAAGTATAGCAAATTAAGAATCTACAAGACACTTTTATACAATTCCAACAAGTTCTCTGCCGTATTACGCCATGAGAAGAGTTTTACACGTTCCAAACATATCTTACGCTTTTCCTGATAGAAGTCTGCATCATTTTCTAACTTTATCATCATTTCAGCTATCTCCTCACTATTCTCAGGATTAATCAAGATGGCATCCGGCCCGCCTATCTCTGGCATCGAAGACGTATTGCTGGTAATAACCGGTGTACCACAGGCCATACTCTCCAGAAGGGGTATTCCGAAACTTTCTCGCAATGACGTGTACAGAAAAGCAAATGCATTACCATAAATATAAGGCAAATCCCTATTGACTATATATCCCGGAATGACAATATGGTCACGAATGTTCTCAATGCCATTCCTTAGAATAATATCGTTCAAGTAGTCTTGAGCAAGGTCGGCCATCAGCAGTCTCCTCCTGACGACAGAGCGTTCAAGATACTTTGAATAGGCTACCAATGTCCGTTCCGTATTTTTCTTCGGGTCTGTATTCCCCAAGAAGAAAAAATATCCCTTGTTCGGAATATACTTTTTGTACACGCCCTCCTTATCTTCCTGCGGCCTGAACCACTCGTTGTAGCCATTATATATCATTGCCATACGCTGACGGGGAATATGCAGTTTCGTGACTATATTCTCCTGTTCAAAATTCGACACCGTAATGATTCGACGACATTTGTCCAAAATGCGAGGCACAACCAACCGACGATACAACCATCCCAGGTTCTGATATAGCGAATGATTTTGCTTATCGCGAGGTTCCAGGAATATAATGTCGTGCAACGTCAACACTAACGGGATGTCACACCAAATAGGTGCAGTATTGCTGGTACAATGCAGCAAGTCTAAACCATATTTTTTCGCTGCTCTCGGCAAAGCCCATTGTTCCCATAGCGGGTAGAAAGGACAGTTCAATTCTACGATGTGTACATTATCTGTACTCTCTACACAGCGGTCTTCATCAGGTTGGACAAAGACATAATACTCGTTATCCTTGTCTATCTGTTGCAGTTCACGAATCTCTTGCAACACAACATAGTCCATACCGTGCTTTGCTTTTCTGAAAATGCGCTGAGCCTCGATTCCAATCTTCATAACATCTGCAAAGATAATACAATTCTGTGATTTAAAAAAATAATTATATTATTTTATTCAAATCAGTGATTAGCAAGTATTATATTTGCATGTTTAATAAAGTTTTTTTTTGATTTATTGCAATTTACCTGTATTTTTGTTACCTTTGCAATCAATTAACTGAGAAAACCCTATGGGCGAACGAGTACACAGAAGCATAATGAATATAAAGGTGGGCATGTTATTCTATGTGCTCTCCTTGTTTCTTGCATTCTTCTCACGTAAGGTATTCCTTGACTGCCTCGGAGCAGAGTTCATTGGACTGACGGGTATGCTCATGAACATCATGTCATTCCTGTCGGTGGCAGAATTAGGCATCGGCACCAGCATCGTCTATTTCCTGTATAAGCCACTACAAGAAAACAACCACGAGAAAATCAACGAGGTGATGTCCATGCTGGCCTATCTCTATCGCTGCATCGGACTCGTCATCCTGGGTGGAGGAGTTTTGGTCAGCACTTGTTTTCCCCAGTGGTTTGGCAACCTATCGACGGGACTTCCATTGGTCTATTTTGCTTTCTACGCCTTTCTCGCCACCTCGGTTGCTGGCTATATTTTCAACTACAAGCAGTTGCTAGTAGGTGCCAACCAGAAACAATACCTTGTCAATGCCTACTTCCAGACCATCGGCATTGTGCAGAGCCTGGCGCAGATTCTGCTGGCCTGGTACTACCGCAACCTGTGGCTATGGGTAGTTGTCGGACTAATCTTTACCGTAGTTGGCATCATCGTCTTTAACATGCGCATCCGCCAACTCTATCCGTGGCTGCGCGTCAGTTTCAGAGAAGGGCGCCAGCATCTGAAACAATATCCTGAAGTGCTGCAAAAGACCCGCCAAATATTCGTACAGAAAATCAAGGACTTCATACTCTACCGTAGCGACGAACTTCTGGTGGGCATCTTCGTTAGCGTAACCCAGGTAGCTTTCTATGGCAACTATACTATTATTACGAGCAAGTTCAACTTTCTGGTCAACATCCTCAGCGACGGCATGAATGCCGGAGTGGGCAACTTGATAGCCGAGGGCAACGACAAGAACACGATGAAGGTGTTCTGGGAACTGACAGCCGTGCGTTTCCTTATTGTCGGCATCGTGGTTTTCGGACTGCTGTTGTTCATACAGCCATTCATTGTTTGCTGGTTTGGAGCGCAATATCGGTTGAGCGACATCATCGTTTATTTGTTAGTATTCAACATCTTTATCTTTCTGTCGAGAGGTGTTGTAGAAATGTTCATCTCTGCCCACGGCTTGTTCTCCGACGTATGGGCAGCATGGACGGAACTGGTGCTCAACCTTACCATTACCCTATGCTTAGCACCTTTTTATGGCATCGTGGGCATACTCCTTGGAAAGATTCTCAGCGTATTCTTCATAGCCATGTTATGGAAGCCTTACTTCCTCTTTTCCAAGGGGCTCCATAAAAGTGTATGGATATATTGGCGCGGCATGTTCCCCTACTACACCATCTTCCTGCTCTTCACGATTCTTGCCCTGCTGTTGCGCCATGTAGTCATGGAGCCGGAGGCCACCACCATGCCCCGCCTTGCCGGCTATGCCATCATCACCTACACGCCCTTGATACTGCTCTACTTCCTAACGCTATCCATTGCCACTCGCGGCATGAAATATTTCATAGCACGCAAGCCTTCCATCTATAACAAAATGAAATTCCTCACAAAAGAGAAAAATGTCTGTTAAACAAGCACACTTCTTCTTTGCAGAGTGGTTGGCAACTGTCCATTAGTTAAACTTTATTATAAAACAATTACCATACTATAATAATTGAAATATAATAATTATTTTTGCAGCAAACTTTTCGGCTGACCGAAAGCAGAGGCGTATTATAACACCTCGTTGAGGTTAGTTATATAGAAGAAGAAAAAGGAACGATGCGAGTCATCTGCGATGCCCCCGGACAGACGTGTAACCGCCTTTGGACCTACGTCACCAGCGTGGCTCAGTGTATTGCTGAGCAGCGCCGAATGGTCATTATCTTCTACGACTGGACCATCGAGGACTTCCCCAACCTGCTGCATTGCCCGTTCATCCACTTTCCCCTGTGGCAGAAGTGGTATCTGGAGCGTGGCAACGGCTGGAACAACTACAAGGGACTGACCTGGAAAGTCACCCACGACAAGACCTGGGACAGGATTTTCCAGGCTCTCGGTTTCAAGAAGGGCTGGACGACGATGCACGACACACGCTACTTAGCACAGACCAAGCGCGAGCTGCAACACATCTTCCGGCCGCGGGAGGCGATTATGCAGCAAGCAAGCAGGATGATGGCCGATATCCGGCAGGAGGCCGACATCATCGTGGGCGTTCATATCCGCCACGGAGACTATAAGACCTTCTACAACGGCCGCTACTACTACACCCTGGAGGAGTTCCACCAGTTCATGCTCCGCATCCAGGCGCTTTACAACGACCGCCGTGTAGCCTTCTTCATCAGCAGCAACGAGCCGTTTGACGTCAGAATCTTTGAGGGATGCCGCTGCCATCGGTTCGGCAAGGAGCCCTCGGGCGACATCCTCGACTTATACACGCTGTCTCTTTGCGACCGAATCCTCGGGCCGTGGAGCACCTACAGCCGCTGGGCATCGTTCATCGGTGAGGTGCCGCTCTGCTTCATCGAGAGCAAGGATCAGCAGTTCACTGACGACAGCTTCTCCGTGGTCACAGACTTCTACCACTTCGCCAACGGCAAGAGCACCGAGGACTTCTGGGCACCCGTCGAATAATCGCTTATTTGGATAAGCGATTTTAAAACATTTCCAGTTAACACAACAACCTTTTTCTGTATTATTTTGCTTAATTCAATAACTTTTATTATCTTTGCACCAAAATTATCAAGACCTAAGACATGGAGTTCCCTATCGGAAAAAATTACCTTTGTGGATGGCTGGTCTACTTTATTAAAAAGTTTCGAGCATCATGAAGATAGCCATCCTGACATCGGGCATACTGCCGGTTCCTGCCGTACAGGGAGGAGCCGTAGAGAATCTGGTAGACTTCTATCTGGAGTATAACGACCAGCACCATCTGCACGACATCACCGTCTACAGCATTTGGCATCCGGATGTGGAGCAGCACCCTGCACTTAATTCCAAAGTAAATCATTATATATATATAAAGGTGAATAGCCTTTGGGGAAGGTTAAAGAAGTATATCTATAAGCAAACTCATAAGGAAGGATATTACCACTATACTATCGAGTATTTTCTGGATGAAGTTATACGGCTTATTAAACATCGGCAATATGACATCATCCTGTTAGAAAATAGGCCCGGCTATACACTGAGAATCCAGGATCTGACAACATCGAAAATTGTCATTCACCAAGAAAACGACTTTTTGAACGATCAATCAAAAGAAGGAATGACCATTTATGACAAAGCTGCACTTATTATCAATACGTCGGACTACATTACCCGTCGAGTAAAGACTATCGACAAGAATAGTTATAAATGCAAAACAGTTCTCAATGGAATAGATACAGATTGCTTTTATACAGCTATCAGTCAGAAAAGAGACTTTATGGGATTCCACGACACAGACTTTGTCATTGTATATAGTGGAAGGCTCAATAAAGAAAAAGGAATTTTAGAATTGTTACAGGCTATAAAAATAATTAACAGAGCGGACATAAAACTACTCATTATAGGAGGATCTTTTTATGGCAAGGACAAACAGCCTACCGAATTCATCCATCTGCTCAAACAAGAATCAGAGGCCGTCAAAGATAAGGTCGTATTTACTGGATATTTAAATTACGAACAGATTCCATCTTACTTGAAAATGGCCGATATTGCTGTTGTCCCTTCCATGTGGGACGAACCTTTCGGATTGACAGTTGTAGAAGCTTTAGCTGCAGGACTTCCTCTGATTACAACACGGAGTGGAGGTATTCCCGAAATATGCGATGGGGTAGCAACCATAGTTGACCGGGAAGACATTGTCAAGAACCTCGCCCAGGCCATCCTCGAACTCTACCATCACCCGGAGAAGCGGCAAGCCATGAGTCAGGCTGCCCTCAACCGTTCCAAGCTGTTCGGCAAAGAGCGCTATGCCCAGGAGTTCTTTGAGGCATTAACCCATATAGAAAGGACAAGCGTATGAAAATCTGTTTTCTGGTAGATTCCATCTTTTCTATTGGCGGTGTACAGCGCGTCACTGCCGTCATTGCCAAAGCACTAGCTAAACGGCATGATGTGACGATTGTAACCTTTGACAGCCAAGACAGCCTCGACACGTCACTCTACGGTTTGGAAGAAGCAGACATCCGCTACCGTTTCTTCCACTATCCTCCAGTAGGCTATTGGAAAAACCTGATGTGCAAAGCCTATAGCATGCTGTACCGAAAGGTGATTCCCCAGACCAAACTGACTTCCGACATCTATGCTCACAGTTCCTTTCCCTCTGAGCTACGGCTGGCCTTGGCAAAGGAGCTGCAGAACGGACAATACGACACCATCATCGGTGTACATGCCCCGCTCGCTGTAAGGCTGGCCGCCTGCAAGAAGCTGTTAGGGCGCAGCAAGCTCATCGGGTGGATACACAACTCCTACGAAGCACTCTATGGCAAGGACTCCCTGTATATTGGTGAAGAGCTGCGCAAGCACTACGAGTGGCAGTTGCAGAAGCTGGACCATACGGTGGTGCTCTGCCAGTATGATGCCCGTCAGTACCACTTCCCCACCCGTGTCATCTACAACCCGCTGACACTCAAGCCCGGACAGCCCTCAACCGGACAGTCGAAAAGATTCCTTGCCGTCGGTCGCTTCTCGCATCTGCACAAAGGCTTCGACCTGCTCATCGACGCCTTCCACCTCTTTGCCCAACACAACAGCGAATGGACGCTCGACATCGTGGGCGAAGGCCCTGAAGAGCAACTGTATCGCGAGAAGATAGCCGCTTACAAACTGGAAAGCCGCATACACCTGCATCCGTTCACCAACGACATACAGAGCTACTACTCCCAGGCGCAAGTCTATGTGCTCAGTTCCCGGTGGGAAGGATTCGGACTTGTGTTGGTAGAAGCGATGGCCCACGGTCTGCCCGTCATATCCAGCGACCTGCCTACAAGCCAGGAAATCATGGGTGACTTTGCCCTGTACTTCAAGAATGGCCATGTCGAAGAACTAGCTCAGATGCTATATGAATCAACAACCCTCGACTGGCAGGCCAAATCAGCCGAAGCACTCACCATAGCCCATCAGTTTGACATCTCACGGATTATCTTACAGTGGGAGTCTATCTTGTTTGATTCTGTTTAATAACCGTCCTTTTTTCAATAGACTATAACCGGAAACGGGCAACCAGAGGGAGATGGTCGGAAACGCCACCATTGTAACGGTAGCCATTATAGGTTCGAAAAGGTTTTACGCCACCATATTTTTTGTCGTCCTCTAATAGAAACGGGGCATCAAAGACATAACAGGAGTCGGTTTTACTGAGAAGAGAATTACTGACGAAGATATGGTCGAGACTTCTCCATGTACCCTCATAACAGTATGTTCCTTTTGCGCCGTTCGAGCCTTTAGCATTGGCAGAGATGTCAAAAAGATGGTTCTGCTCAAGACGAACGAGGGCACTGTCGCCTGTATAGTCGTTGAAATCGCCTGCAACAATAATCATCGGACTGGTGGAATGGCGGCGTATCGAATCGACGGCAGCATTGATACGGTTAGCAACGCTGACACGGTAAGGACGCGATCTTCGCTCACCCTCATACCGGCTGGGCGCATGAACAGCAAACACATGAAGGGTATCGCCGCTTATTATGCGTCCGCTGACATAGAGGATGTCGCGAGTGGGACGCATGTCATTTCTTGGGGGAGTAATACGCATAACCGAAGTGTTGATGGGAGCAAATGAAAATCGGCTATACATCAAGGCTACGTCGATGCCCCGCCAGTCGGCAGAACGAGTCATTATATACTCGTAACCGGCATTTCGCAAGAGCGAGCGTTTTGACAAGTCGCGCATTACGCTGTCGTTCTCAATCTCGCAAAGCATTATCATATCGGGCAGACTCTCATTGCCCGACGAGGCAACGAGCGTCTGCCCAATATTATTCAGCTTACGCCAATAACGACTTTGTGACCAGTGGCGTGGTGACTCCGGCAAAAATTCGCCGTCTTGCTTCAGTGAGTCGTGCTGGCAGTCGAACAGATTTTCGCAGTTGAGTTCGACTAACGTAAAAAACGATGCCAACAGCAGAGCAAGCATGGCAAACTCAATTATTTAGTCACTCGCTCAAGCCATTTTACCATGCCAAGCATCACTCCCATTGAAATGACGCAGACAATCAGGAACACTGTCCAACACTGCCAGATAGGCCATACATTATACATGAGCGGACCAATCCATAGAAGCAGATTTCCGACAGCCGTGGCACCAAGCCACAATCCCTGGCAAAGTCCCTGTAAATGTTTCGGAGCGACTTTCGATACAAACGACAGTCCAAGCGGAGAGATGAACAGCTCGGCTACCGTCATGAAGAAATAATAAACGATAAGCACCCAAGGACCGGCTTTCAGTCCGGCTTTTGCACCATCACCAAGAGCACGAAACTCTTCAGCAGAAGGATAGCCCTGCATAGCCGAATAGACTGCAATGAAAAGGTAGGCAATACCAGCTATTCCCATACCGTAGGCAATCTTCATCGGAGTGGAAATTTCCTTGCCCTTACGGATTAACGAGCCAAAGAACCACATGATGATTGGCGTGAGCACAATGACAAAGAACGGATTGACAGCCTGCCAAATCTCGGGAGCTATGGTATCGGTCACCACGAAGTCGCGTGCAAAGAGAGACATCGACGTTCCGTTCTGATGGAACGAGAACCAGAAGAATACTGCAATGCCGAGTACGGCGAAAAGTGCATACATTCGCTGTTTTATTTCTGTGGCCATTGCTATCTTTTCCTCTTCAGTGTAATTCACTGCCACCGAAGCCTCTTTCTTGCCCGGAGTAGGGAACATACCTTTTGATGCGACAAAAATCACGAGCGAAATAAGCATAGCCACAACCGATGCTATGAATGAGTAATGGATTCCTGTGTTGAACACATCGAGATATTGTGTCGAGAATGCACTGAGGTCGGCAGTAGAGCCTCCCACCTTAACAACAAGTTCGTTGAGATTGGCGAGAGCATCTGCCGACATTGAAGCACCCTCATTAAGATACTTATGGCAGAGTGCCGGCAAACCTGCGTCGTAGGTAAGTCCGTTCACACCGAGCCACCATTGGCGCAAATAAGGAGCTATAAACGGTGCTACCAGTCCGCCTATATTTATGAAGACATAGAAAATCTGGAATCCAGAATCGCGCTGACCCTTTGCTATTCGTAGGGCATCTTCACCTTTCTTTGCAGCTTCGGCCTCGAAATTGTCGTACATCTGTCCTACGATTGCCTGAAGGTTTCCCTTGAACAGACCGTTGCCAAAAGCGATAAGGAACAATGCAACACACGTCAGCGGTAGCAGCCACGAAATGTTGCCTGCGGTTGCGAGAATAGGCACGGACAGAATTACATAGCCCGAAGCCATAATCACGAGTCCCGTCATAATGGTACCCTTGTAGTTCTGGGTACGATCGGCAATAATACCTCCCACGAGACCAAGAATGTAAATACCTGCATAGAAGAACGAATAGATAAGTCCGCCCTGCTCGTCGGAGAGGCCGAACTTTGAACAGAGGAAGAGCACGAGCACAGCGTTCATGATATAATATCCGAAACGCTCTCCCATGTTACTGAGAGCTGCTTGAAGCAGTCCTTTTGGATGATTTTTGAACATAGTGATTGGTTATTTGATTTTATTATTTTTAGATTTCTTGATATCAAAAAGATATGTCATCTTCACAACGATATTGCTTAGGTTGGAGCGTCCGAAATAGTCGCGCTTTGAGTTGTTGAAGAAATCACCAAGACCGTAGTAATACCTGCCTTCGACAATGAAATGACCCACCTTAGGATGGGAGAACTCAAGGCCCAGTCCCCCGACGATGCCATAGTCGAACTTTCGCTGAACGGGTAGAGAATCCATCACAGCTTCTTTTAACGTTCCCACGCGGTCGTCGATGTTCCGCGAGGCACGGTTGAAATTGCTCTTCACCTTGTCACTCATATAGAAACCCATCTGCGGACCAAGCTGAATAAAAAACTGAACTCCTTTGCGTTCTCTGCCCCATCCTATCCTTGCCATTACAGGCACCTGAATATATGTAAGCTGACGCTCAAACGTCTCGGCAAGACCGGTCTCGGCATTTACAACGGGAGAACCATAGAAATCCTGAATGTTTTCTTTCCATCCGGTCTGAGTATAGTTGATTTCACCAACGAGAGCGCATACGCAACTGAAATATTTCTCACATGTGTATCTCACCGTTGCCCCAAGGGTCATGCCTCCGAGCATCGATTGAGTTACCTCTGGCTGAAAACCCACATTGCTCATGACGTAACCGCCATTGATACCTATCGCAAGTTCATTGCGATACTCACCAATCTGGGCACTGGCATTTAATGGCGAAAGGGAAAAAAGGCAAAATGGCAAAACGATGCCTGCCCACCTATATACCTTATTATATAAAATAGTATTGCTCATCTGTGGTCTCAGAAGTTTATTGTTTCAATACGATGACCTTTTGTATAATGAACGAAGAGAAGACTCTTATTCTGGAATCCTCCATTGCCACACCTCTCGAAACGTAGAGGGGTCTGAACAGGAAGATACCCCACCATTCCTGTTGCTCCTGTGAAGTTCTCTCCATACATATGCAACCCTTTCAACATATAGTATGCTTGATCGAAACCCGTAATGGCAAAACGCGGTATAGCCTGCATCATGTCGGCATGGAAGTTCCACCGGTATTTCTGCTCTATTCGCATTGTTCTGTTCGACAATGGGTTCAGATAGTAAGCTGCCGGGATATATGTATCGTATTTATAGAAATTGTCGAGCTGGTATTTAGTGTACATCATCCACTCTGTATATCCAAAGAGCGAGATATTCATGTTTACATGGTTCATGGTAAGATTGTCGAGTTTTGCCATCACGAGGTTTAGCTCAGGCGAGCGTCCGGTATTCAGTATGACCACATTGGGTTTCGAGAGGCTGAATGCCTTGGCAAACATACCTTCCGTTGACTTGGTGTTTGTTAGTGTATAAGTCATGCCGGCTTCTTCCATTCTCTTGCGAAGAGGAGCTGTGAACATTCCCTTCTTGCTCGTAGAGTCATTGCAGTCGATAATCACGGCATGATGTCCCTTAAATCGTTCCATAAACCGGTCAATGGTTGTTTCGGTGAGCTGTTCCTGATTCTGATATACCTGGAAAATGTTCGGATTTGTTTTCAGTTCCGGCGCCACTATAGAGAAAGGTATGAGTAGCTTGATGCCGTGAGTGGTGACGAACTCTGACAATGCAGCCACCTGCTTCGAATACAAAGGGCCGATGATAATGTCGCATTTTGCTGCCGACGGTTCTTTTAGCACATTACTGATATCTGCATCTTCGGGCACGTTCCATGCACTGACATCTATACTCAGACCATCTTTCTTCAATGAGTCGCAAGCCATGAGCACTCCGCGGTAATATTCGACCATGCGCCTTCCGTCGCCGTTGATATCGTGAAGAGGCAACATCACTCCCAGTCGGATTTCACGTTGGCGCACATCCTTATCGTGTTTGGCAGAATGCTCCTCATGTACTACTGCAGCAACCGGCTGACCTGTCTGTGCAAGCTTCGTGTCTTTGGCGTATGGGATGAAGATGAAGTCACCTTTCTTCAGCTCATAGCCCGGCATCTTCATTTCCGGATTAGCATTAATCAAATCTTCAACAGTAATCCCGTAGTCGCGTGCTATTCCGAAAATTGTCTCCTTACGCTTCACCTTGTGCATTTCACGCCATGTCTTAGTCTGAGCCATAGCACTTTCAGCAGCAAAGGCAACAATTATCAAAATGAGCAAATACCTTATTGTACGTATCATATCCATATTTCTTTTCAAAATCGCCTACAAAATTACAAAAAAACAAGCAAAAAAGCAAAATTTATTTGTTTTTTCGCTCTCTTCTTATTATCTTTGTTGGCTGAAAAAGAAATAACGATGAAAAAACTGGCAATTATACTTACTTCGATATTGTTAATGCCGCTGACTATAATGGCAGAAGCAGCCCCTAAGGCTATATACATAGACGAAAACGGCGATACAGTCACTGCCACCGAGATTACCGACAAAGACGCTCCTCTAAGAGTGATGTTCCGTGCCAATCCGTCGGCCGACATGATCAACAGCGACGCAACATACATCTGGTATTTCACGGTTTCTGGCACAACGACTCCGTATCTGACGAGATATGAGCAAGACACCGAGTTCACCTTCACCACAGCGGGGAGTACCGATGTAAGTCTGTTTGTAGCATACGGTGACAGCGAACCTGTTCAGGAAGGCGAGACTATAAAAATAAGCATCCGTAGCAGTATGCTGATAATGCCCAACACATTCACTCCCAACGGTGATGGAGTAAATGACATATATAAGGTAAAGCAGAGCCAGAGTCTCACTGAGTTCCGTGCCATCATCTTCAACCGATGGGGACACAAGATATACGAATGGACTGATCCAAAAGGCGGTTGGGACGGCAATATCGGTGGTAAGCCGGCAAAAGCAGGGGTTTATTTCTGCTATGCAAGGGCAAAAGGAGCCGACGGAATGGTTTATGAAACAAGAACCGACGTTAATCTGCTACGCGACTTCAATCAAGCAGAAGGTACAGTCACTCCCACCCCATAGTAAGACATGAAAGAGACTATAAATGTTTGGGGCGCACGCGTTCACAATCTGAAGAACATAGATGTTGAGATTCCACGCAACAGCCTTACAGTAATTACCGGACTCAGTGGAAGCGGTAAGTCGTCGCTGGCCTTCGACACAATCTTTGCCGAGGGACAGCGAAGGTATATCGAGACTTTCTCTGCCTATGCACGTAATTTCCTCGGTGGCATGGAACGTCCTGATGTTGACAAGATAACCGGCCTTTCGCCAGTAATCAGCATTGAGCAGAAGACCACCAACAAGAACCCACGCTCAACAGTGGGCACTACCACTGAGGTTTACGATTTCCTGCGTCTGCTTTTTGCTCGCGCCGGCAAAGCATACAGCTATATTACCGGTGAACCAATGGTGAAATACACCGAGGAAAAAGTAATCGAGATGATTCAGCGCGACTATTCCGGACGCAAAATTCTAATTCTCGCGCCATTAGTTCGCAGTCGTAAAGGCCACTATCGCGAACTGTTTGAGTCGATGCGCCGCAAGGGATACATGCGGGTAAGAGTGGATGGAGAAGTGATGGAGATTGCCCGTGGAATGAAGGTTGACAGATACAAGAACCATAATATCGAAGTGGTTATAGACCGTTTGATTCCATCGGAACCGACCGACAATACCAAGATTGACGAGCGCCTGAAAAAAACAGTGCAGCTGGCAATGAAACAGGGTGAAGGCCTTGTAATGATTCTCGACAACGAGAGCAATAATGTGAAATATTTCTCCCGCCGACTGATGTGTCCAACGACAGGAATATCTTATAGCGACCCGGCACCCAACAATTTTTCGTTCAATTCACCACAGGGAGCATGTCCACGCTGCAAAGGTCTGGGATTTATCAACGAGATAGATCTTGCGAAAGTGATTCCCAACCGCAGAATAAGCATACGCGACGGAGCAATCTTACCTCTCGGAAAATACAAGAACCAGATGATTTTCTGGCAGATAGAGGCTATTCTGAAGAAATATGAATGCGACCTGAAGACTACTGTTGACGATATTCCAGAAGAAGCCCTCAACGAGATTCTCTACGGTTCGCTCGACAACGTTCGCATTGATAAGGAATTAGTACATACGTCGAGCGACTATTTCGTTGCCTTCGACGGTGTAGTGAAATATCTGCGCAGCGTTATGGAGAATGACGAAAGTTCAAGCGGACAGAAATGGGCAGACCAATTTCTTGCCGAATGCGAATGTCCGGAATGCAAGGGAAAACGTCTGAACCGTGAGGCTCTCTCATATAAGTTCTGGAACAAGAACATCAGCGAGCTGGCTGATATGGACATCAGCGAGCTACGTCAGTGGATTGACGAGGCAGAGCAACACATTGACAAACAACAGAGTCAGATTGCAACAGAGATATTAAAGGAAATCCGCACACGTCTCGACTTCCTCTTAGAAGTTGGACTCGACTATCTCGCGCTTAACCGCCAGTCGGCTTCACTCTCGGGCGGCGAGAGCCAGCGAATACGTCTTGCCACACAGATCGGGTCGATGCTCGTCAATGTGCTCTACATTCTCGACGAACCGAGCATCGGACTGCATCAGCGTGACAATGACAGGCTGATACAGTCGCTAAAACAACTGCGCGACATCGGAAATACGGTAATCGTGGTTGAGCACGACAAGGATATGATGCTCAATGCCGACTACGTGATAGACATAGGTCCGAAAGCAGGTCGTAAAGGAGGTGAGGTGGTATTCCAGGGCACTCCAAAAGAAATGATGAGCCAGCATACCATAACCGCCGACTATCTCAACGGTGACCGGAAGATTGAGATACCGCAAAAGCGTCGCGAGGGCAACGGCAAGAGCATTAAGATTAAAGGAGCCCGCGGCAACAACCTAAAAAACATTGATGTGGAGTTTCCCCTCGGCAAACTCATCGTAGTCACAGGTGTCAGCGGCAGCGGTAAGTCAACACTCATCAATGAGACACTTCAGCCAATACTGAGCCGTCACTTCTACCGCTCGCTGAAGAATCCAATGCCGTACGACAGTATTGATGGTATTGAGAATATTGACAAGGTGGTGAATGTTGACCAGAGTCCTATCGGACGCACGCCACGCTCCAATCCTGCAACATATACTGGAGTGTTCAGCGACATACGCTCGCTCTTCGTCAACCTTCCAGAAGCTAAAATCCGTGGTTATAAACCCGGACGCTTCTCTTTCAACGTCAAGGGCGGACGCTGTGAAGCGTGCGGCGGCAACGGCTATAAAACCATCGAAATGAACTTTCTGCCCGACGTGATGGTGCCATGTGAGGAATGCCGCGGCAAACGCTATAACCGCGAGACTCTCGAAGTGCGCTTCAAGGGAAAGTCGATTGCCGACGTGCTCGACATGACGATCAACATGGCTGTGGAATTCTTCGAGAATGTGCCGGACATCCTTAGGAAAATAAAGACCATTCAGGATGTCGGACTGGGATATATTAAACTTGGACAGCCCTCAACAACTCTATCGGGAGGTGAAAGCCAACGTGTGAAACTTGCTACCGAGCTTTCAAAGAAAGATACTGGCAAGACACTATATATACTCGACGAGCCGACAACGGGTCTTCACTTTGAAGACATACGCATACTCATGGATGTGCTGCAAAAGCTCGTTGACCGTGGAAATACGGTAATCATCATCGAACATAACCTCGACGTAATCAAACTGGCCGACCATATCATAGACATGGGCCCCGAAGGCGGGCGCAATGGAGGAGAAGTACTCACCACAGGGACACCAGAAGAGGTCGCTCGCAACAAGAAAGGATTCACGCCAAAATTCCTTGCTTCCGAACTGAAACAAAAATAATATACCAAGTATCAACTGAACAAATATTAATGATTATGGAAAAGAAAAACAAGTATTCCGGCACACAGACCGAGAAGAATCTGGAAGCTGCATTCGCAGGTGAGTCGCAGGCTCGCAACAAGTACACCTATTTCGCATCCAAGGCTAAGAAAGAAGGCTTTGAGCAGATTGCCGCCCTGTTTCTGAAAACCGCCGACAACGAGAAAGAACACGCAAAGATGTGGTTCAAGGAGCTGGAGGGCATAGGCGATACAGCCTCGAATCTTGCAGCTGCCGCTACTGGTGAGAACTACGAATGGACTGACATGTACGAGGGGTTCGCCAAGACTGCAGAAGAAGAAGGTTTCCCCGAACTGGCAGAGAAGTTCCGTGGCGTGGCAGCTATTGAAAAGCACCACGAGGAGCGCTACCGTGCACTGCTGAAGAACGTTGAGACACAGGAGGTGTTCAAGAAATCAACCGTCAAGGTATGGGAATGTCGCAACTGCGGACATATCGTTATTGGCGAACAGGCACCCGAGATATGCCCTGTATGCGCACATCCTCAGGCTTACTTCGAGGTTCACGCCGAAAATTTCTAAAGCACTGGAACCCTATTCTTTCATGTCCTCATCTAAGCGTCCAGCCCATAGATAAGCATTTGTCTCCCGGGCAATGACTCCGCTAAGGAGCAACAGTGAGATAAGATTGGGGATAGTCATGAGCGCATTCATACAGTCGGCAACGTGCCAGATGGTGTCAAGGCTTACGATACTGCCTAAGTACAGAGCCACAATATACAATATGCGATAGAAACGGTTGGAATTGCGCTCTTTCAAGTAGTTTACGGCACTCTCGCCGTAGTAACTCCATCCAAGAATAGTGCTGAAGGCAAATGTTAGGATACCGAAGGTGAGCAATGGCGCTCCCACGTATGGAATCTTGCTGAATGCCACTTTGGTGAGCGCAGCTCCGTCAGCATAGGAAATGTCGGGATAGGCAATGATACTACTCACGAGCACCACTCCTGTGAGTGCACAGATAACCACCGTATCCCAGAATGTGCCGGTACTGCTCACGAGAGCCTGACGCACAGGATTGCGTGTCTGGGCAGCGGCTGCCACGATAGGTGCGCTGCCCATACCGCTTTCGTTGCTGAACAGTCCGCGTGCAATACCGTAGCGTGCGGCCATCATCACAGACCCCCCGACAAAGCCTCCTCCGGCAGCATCGGGATTGAAAGCCGAATCAACAATGAGATTCAATGCCGGAACGACAAAGGGTGCGTTGAAGATGAGTATAACAACACACCCTATGACATAGAAGAGTGCCATGAACGGCACGAATAATGTACATACCCTTGCGATAATCTTCACTCCTCCAAGGATTACGCCTCCGGCAAGCAGGCTGACTGCCAAGCCAACAAGCCAAGTCTCGATACCGAAAGTCTCATTAGCAAGCAGCGCAATGCTGTTTGCCTGCACCGTACAGCCGATACCGAAGGATGCAAGTACGGTAAATACGGCAAAGAGCACTGCGAGCCATTTCACTCCGAGACCATGCTCAAGAGCATACATCGGACCGCCATACCAGCGGCCGTCTTTTCCCTTGACGCGATATTTCACAGCAAGCAGCCCCTCGGCATACTTGGTTGCCATTCCAAAGACTCCCGTCAGCCAGCACCACAGCACGGCTCCGGGGCCTCCTAATGCCACGGCAGTAGCCACACCCACGATGTTTCCCGTGCCAATGGTTGCGGCAAGAGCCGTTGCCAATGCCCCAAACTGGCTGATATCACCATTTGCCCCTGGGTCTTTCTTCACCGACAGACGGATTCCCGTAATGAGTTTGCGCTGCGGAATGCGCAGCCTGAACGTCAGGAAAATGTGCGTTCCCAACAGCAACACAATCATCGGCCATCCCCATAGGAAATGGGAAAGCTCTATAAATAATTCATTTATCGTCTCCATATATCATTCACTTCCTCGATGGTTATGCCCAACAGTTTCATCTGTCGGAACAGTTCGGGAAGTTTTTCTTTTATAAACGATTTTTTTCGCTCTTTTAGTATATGAAGGCGCGCTCCTTTTGTGACAAAATATCCCAGACCGCGTTTATTATATATAATATTTGCGCGAGACAGTTCGTCGTATGCCTTGACGGCCGTGTTCGTGTTCACCTCAAGCATCACGGCATATTCGCGAACACTTGGTATTCGGTCGTCGTCCTTGTAGGTGCCGGCGAGAATTTCATCGCAGAGGCGATCGGCCATCTGCTGATAAATCGCCTTTTCTGAATTAAACATCATACGTTCAGCCATTTATTGTTAATCACTTGCATACGGCAGAATATACGATAACTCGCCCAATAATTGAAGCAGACGAGTGCTACGAGGATGATGATGGCCCAAATCTCTAAAGCCTTACCGTTTACGGTATATACATCCCAGTCAATCTCTCTTACAATTTTTGCCATAACTATAGAGTAGAGTATTGTCAACACGAACATTACCGCTGTTGTAAACAACCACTGATGACGGCTGAAGAACGTTGCACCCAAGACATACACCGACTGTGCCCAAATGATGAGCAGGATCAATATGTACACAAAGTCATTCATCCATTGTACCTCAGCAAGGAACGAAATCATGGATAGGAAAACTGAACCGCTGCCGCCCATGCCCAGTACAAAATGGAACACATAGCGAATAACATCTGCACCCATAAGGGCCAGCAACGGAATGACAATCATTCCGAAAAATGTAGTAAGCGCACGCGAGGCGAACTTCTCAAGATTGTTGGCAGGCAGCATCAGAAATGCCGTACGCTGCTGCTTGGTTTTCATATTGCTGAAAATATGTGTTCCAGTGACTATAAATGTCAGCGACAACACCAGGCCGACAGACGAACCTGCAGTGGCGCCATTAATCGGAATATCGCTCATTACAAACTGAAAGAACAGCCAAATAGCATATCCGAACGTCAGGCCTATCAACAACGAAAGCAAAGCTTTTTTATTCATCAGCAGGTCGGCTTTCATCACCTGCCACATACGACCAATGTCAAATGTTGTTTTCATTACTTATATCTTTTTAATTCTATTCTTCAATTTTCAATTTGTCAGTATAAAAAGTCAACATCTTATTCATCACAACTTTATTTTAAGCTATAGGGTTATATGTTTCCTTTTGTAACCGCATTGAACAGCAGTTCGAGATTAATCTGCGTCTCTGTGCTTTCCGGCTTGCGGCGAGCAATAACAGCATTGCCTTGAAGAGCCGGTTCGGAATAGACAACAGTATCGTCCATCTCCGACGGCGAACGATACTCGAAAGAGTATTTCTCCTGAATATCCGCTGTCGGGGCATCCAGAAGCAGGCGCGACTCAGATAGAATCAGGATATGGTCGAGCAACTGCTCTACATCATGCACTTGATGGGTCGAGATGATGAGCGTACGGTCTTCGGTCATGTTCTCGGCCACGACCTTACGGAACTGGCTCTTCGAAGGGATGTCGAGACCGTTGGTAGGCTCGTCCATAAACAAATAGCGAGTGTTTGTAGCGAGGGCGAAGCTCATAAAAACTTTTTTCTTCTGCCCCATTGACAGTTGGTCGAGCATCGGATTCTCCGGCACTTCAAACTCCTTAAGGCAGTTGCGGAGAATTGCATCGGAGAAGCGCGGATAGAACCCACTGTTTCGGTTTACATATTCCCTCAGTGAACATTTTGGCAGTTCGAACTCTTCAGACACGAAAAATATCTCTTCGAGCATCTCGGCTTTGCGCTTGACGGATACATTTCCGTCAACGCTCACTTTGCCCCGATGAGGGCGCAACAAGCCGCTGATGAGATAGAGCAGAGTGGATTTTCCAGTACCATTCTTTCCCAACAGTCCATAGATACTGTTTGAATTTAGCGTAAGACTGAAATCGTCGAATACAAAATGCTTCTGGCCTGCATACTTGAAACTGATGTTTTTTACTTCAATCATAATGGTTCGTGATTATTTGTTTATGTGTAGTTATTCACTGATTTTTATCCATGATTCGGTGTACCACTTTAATAGTACACTGCAAAAGTAGTCATATATTTCACTCCAACAAATTTTTTTCATGTGTTTATCTTCTTTTTTGAGTTTTTTTAAGATTTTTCTGTCATTTTTACCGCTTTCTCGTTTTTTTATGTTAATTTTGCACCGATTTTTAGAAACTGAAGAAGTTATTTTATGACAAGAGAAGAGATAATTAGGGAAATCAACCAACTTCTGATTGAAGAATTCGAGATAGTAAACAGAAACTTCACCGGCACCGACAACCTTACAAAAGTAATGATGCTTGACAGCATCAACCTTGTTGACCTTGTGGCCATCGTGCAGACAACATACGGGATAACTATTCCCTTGGCCGATTTAAAGCAGATTGTCACATTCAACGACCTTTACGACTATATAGAACAACATCAAGCATAAAACAAACAACGATACAACATGAAGTACGCATTAGTAACCGGAGGCAGCCGCGGCATAGGACGTGCCACCTGCCAGAAGCTCGCCGAAGCGGGCTACAACGTGATTATCAACTATGCCAGCAATACTGCCGAGGCAGAGAAGACCCTCGAACTGTGCAAAGGCAATGGCGAATTGCTTCCGTTCGACGTGAGCGATGCCGAAGCCACGCGCAAAGCCTTGACCCAGTGGCAGGAGTCGCATCCCGATGACTACATCGAGGTATTGGTCAACAACGCCGGTATCCGCCGCGACAACGTCATGGCTCTGATGCCCGAGGAAGACTGGCACCGCGTTCTCGACATCACGCTCTCAGGTTTCTACAACGTCACAACGATACTCATTCCCCAGATGCAGCTTCACAAATACGGCCGCATCATCAACATGGCCAGCCTCAGCGGTCTGAAGGGGATGCCCGGTCAGACCAACTATTCGGCAGCCAAGGGAGGCATCATAGCCGCCACAAAGGCACTGGCATTAGAGATTGCCCGCAAGAAAATTACCGTAAATGCCATTGCGCCCGGTTTCATTAAGACCGACATGACCGAGGGCCTTGACGAAGCTGCGCTGAAGAAGATGATTCCTGCCAACCGTTTCGGCGATCCCGAGGAAGTTGCCGACCTTGTGGTGTTCCTCGCATCGCCAAAGGCAAGCTATATCACAGGCAATGTGATTTCAATCAACGGCGGTCTATACACATAACAAACACAAAACTACAGACTTGATTAAAAATATTCTCTGCCATGAAGCGGATTAAATTCATAGCATTTGTGTTCATGTCAATGTTTGCAATGCAGACAATTGCACAAACCGCTGACACAACACATGTAAACACATCAAAGAAGGTATTGACAATTGAAGTGCCCAACTGGGCGGAAAACCTTCTTAAGCGAATAAAAATCCATGGCTACGGTCAGGCGGGCTACACATACGAGCACCGTGACCAGAAGCACACCAACACATGGGATTTGAAGCGAGTGATGTTCTGGGTAGATGCACGAATCACCGACCGTTGGTCGTTTCTCTTCATGTACGATTTCTGCTCTGTTGTCCATGAATACTGGACGGAATACCGTTTCAGCAAGGGCAAGCAGCTGGCTGTGCGCTTAGGCCAGTTCAAGAACAGCTATTCCATGGAGAATCCTCTCTCGCCTACCAAGGTTGAACTCATAAATGTCTGCTCACAAGGAGTTGCCTATCTCGCGGGCTGTGGTCCCGATCCGCTCTACGGAGTAAACTACGGTCGCGATCTCGGACTGATGATTCATGGAGAATTGTTCAACAGCAAGCTCTACTATGAATTTGCAGTTATGAACGGACAGGGCGTTAACGTAAAGGACAAAAACCCCGAGAAAGACTTTCTCCTGCATATTGAATACCGTCCCCAAGATAATCTGCGCTTCGGTTTGAGCGGTCAGATTGGTCGCGGCCATGCCATCAACGTATCTCCCTTCGTTCCCGATGTTGAGTTGGGCGATGACTACAAGCGCAACCGCTGGTCGGCAGGTGTGGAATGGAAGAGCCATGTAAAGGGTGTTGACTACTGGAAAAACCGCTCTACCAGTATCCGCGCCGAAGTAGTAGGAGGCCGCGACGCCAACGTAAACAGCATTGGCGGCTACTGCACTGCTTCAGTGCCGGTATGGCAAGGTTTCGACCTTGTCGGCTCTGTGGATTACTTCAACTACAACACAGAGCTGAAAATGCAGCAGATGAATTTCACTGCTGGAATTCAGTATTGGTTTTACAAGACCTGCCGTGCACAAGTACAATACACGATGGCAAACCCAGTAAACATGCCGACAAGCCTTACCGGCGATCACTACGGTCTCCTTCAGGCTCAGCTGCAAGTAGCATTTTAATACAGAGACAAAACTCATTACTTAACTATGTTTATAAAAATTCTTCTGACAGTTGTCTTCCTCGCAATAATGGTAGCGGTGGGCGTTTATTCTCGCAAGCAGGCATCCAGTGTTGACGGTTTCGTGCTTGGCGGTCGTGCCGTAGGCGGCTGGCTCACGGCTTTCGCTTTCGGAACCAGTTATTTCTCAGCAGTAGTGTTCGTGGGCTATGCCGGACAGTTCGGATGGAAATATGGCCTTTCCTCAGCGTGGATTGGCGTAGGCAATGCCGTCATCGGCTCACTGCTTGCATGGATAGTGCTCGGACGCCGCACAAAGTTGATGACTCAAGCCATCAACTCTCGCACGATGCCCGACTTCTTCGGCACCCGCTATCAGTCGCGCGGACTGCGCACGATAGCAAGCATCATCGCATTCGTGTTTCTCATTCCATATACGGCAGGAGTATATAAGGGTATTTCCGCGCTCTTCGAGATGGGATTCGGCATTCCCTATGAATACTGTGTCATTATCATGGCCGTGCTCACAGCCGTCTATGTAATCCTCGGAGGCTACCGTGCTACTGCTCTCAACGATTTCATCCAGGGCATCATCATGCTCTTCGGCATAGTAACTATCATTGCTGCCGTTCTTGCCCAAAAGGGAGGCCTTGTCGAGGCTGTGAACCAAATGGCAGCAATCCCTTCCGACACCAATCCCACACAGAACGGTCTGCTGGCCGACATCTGGGGTCCCGACCCATGGAATCTTCTCGGAGTGGTAATACTTACGTCTTTAGGCACATGGGGACTGCCCCAGATGGTTGGCAAGTTCTACTCCATTACCGACGAGGCAGCTATCCATCGCGGAACGGTCATCTCTACCGTCTTTGCTTTCATCGTCGCCGGTGGATGCTATTTCCTCGGAGGATTCGGACGTCTATTCGGTACTCCACCCACCCTTCCCAACGGACGTCTTGACTTCGACTCCATCGTTCCATCAATGCTTCAGACACTTCCCGACGTGCTCATTGCACTTGTCGTACTGCTTGTATTGTCAGCTTCGATGTCAACTCTGGCTTCGCTCGTTCTCACATCATCATCTACGATGACGCTCGACCTCATCTATCCCGACAAGACCACACAGGCCGGAGAGGTTGAAGGTGGCGAAATTGACGATTCTGTGGCAGAGAAGATAGAACGCCGCAAGGTGGTTATCATGCGAGTATTGATAGTGTTTTTCATCGTCATCTCGCTGATGATTGCTCTCAATCCGCCTACGTTCATCGCCCAGCTGATGGGAATATCGTGGGGAGCTCTTGCCGGGGCATTCCTCGCACCGTTCATGCTCGGACTCTACTGGAGGGGAACAACCACAGCCAGCGTTTGGGTATGTTTTATATGGGGCGTGGGAATCACAGTTGTCAACATGCTTCTTGGCAATCCAGTGTCGCCAATCAACTGTGGAGCTATTGCCATGCTTGGCGGCTTCGTCGTAGTACCACTCGTAAGTCTCGTCACTCCAAAGCTCAGCCGTCAGTTTGTTGACAGCATTTTTGATTCATACAAAAAATAATCCCTTAGAACTAAGGGATTATTTTGTTTGGAAATTTTATAATCCCTTAGTTCTAAGGGATTATAAAATTCGAGTATCAGGGATTTTTTACGTCGAGAAAAAGGCAACAAGTACAAAATTCTTGACTTTCCCGGAAAAATTATTTGTATTTTTCCACAAAATAACTATATCCTGATGAAGAGTTCCACGCCGAGCTGGACTTTACAGATAATGCGGTTGTCGGCTGTGTATAGTGCGATAAACGAGAAAGATAACCACATATAGCACATAGACAAGTAGCGTCTGAACCAGATTTATGGAGACCGTCACGCCCGACAATGGCAAGGCGACGGTCTCCGTAAGTATTTTATACTGAGCCGACACAAGAAAAGCTATAACGGGTGCCACCCAGCATCCAACCACCGGAAAGAACAACACTATCGACAATATCAGTATGACCATAGTGGTTGGAATAACGATAAGGTTTGCCGGTAAAGCGTACAGCGGTAGCCGTCCGAAATAGTATGCCACTATCGGTATGGTTCCGATCTGCGCGGAAATGCTCACTGCCGTAAGCTGCCATGCCCAACGTATAATGGCATTGTGGGGTTTCCACAGCCTTTCAATGTCGCCATAGCATAGAAGAATGAAGAGCACAGCCAGAAATGACAACTGGAACCCCACGTCGAAGAGGCTCAACGGGCTTGCTATCAGTATAAGCAGTGCAGCCATCGAGAGCGTATGCAACGGGAAACCGTCCCGGTGAAGCATCTGCGCCGAGGTGAGCAGGGTAAGCATAGACGCCGCCCTGACCACCGACGGCATCATCCCCACCATGACCACGTATGCCCATACTGCGGCAAGCATAATAAGTCGCAGCCATCTGCGGCGTCTGCACCAGAAAGTGAGCACCATGTAAATTATAGACAGATGAAGTCCCGACAGTGCCAATATGTGAGATGCACCACTCTGAGAATACACGTTGCGCACGTCGGCTTTCAGCATGGTTTTGTCGCCGAGAGTCATTGCGCTGACAATGGCGAGAGTCTCGTCGGTGAGACTCCCTTTCACACTCTGTATCAGCCTGTCGCGAAACATCAGCAAACGGAGTTTAGCACGCTGCCAATAGCCAAGGGCAGTGAGGCTTACCGGGACAGACTTCCAATCGCTGTGATAGACAAAAGTGCTGCCTAAGATTCCGTGGCATTTCAGATACATCGGATAGTCGAAGTGGGAACCGTCGAATCGCCGTGGCTTCTCAATACGTGAGTGAACTTGCAGCAGGCTCCCGACGTGTAAGCTACGATAGCGGTGCCCAACAGTATCCTTCAGCAGCGATGCCCTCAGCGTTCGTCCCCGAAACCGTCCCGACGTTACGAGCAAGTCGGCCGTCACGGTCTTTTCCTTTATCACCGGACGCGAAACGACAACCGCCTCGTAGGTTATCTTCTGTTCAGGCATAATGACATCATAGCTGGTCTCCGACAACGTCACCATAGCTCCTCCGAAACCCATTGAGGCCATAAGCAGAACAGAACCCTTCCACCGGAATTTAGTGAAAGGGATAATCATTGACGCTATGACAAGAAACACCACAATTGCGAGCCAAATCTCGGTGGAGACGCTCTCGTGCAACATTTCTCCTGCTACGATACCAAGAATATAGAATATCGTAACCCGCACTGAATGAAGATACTTATAGGTTTAAAAGATATTTTCCGTAGTCGTTCTTAGCCATCGGCTTGGCAATCTCGTGAAGCTGCTCGCGACTGATCCAGCCACGCTTGAACGCAATCTCCTCAAGGCATGCCACCTTCAGGCCCTGGCGCTTCTCTATCACCTCGATAAACGTACTCGCCTCTGAGAGGCTGTCGTGCGTGCCGGTATCCAACCATGCGAAGCCACGCTGCAGCGTCTTCACCTTCAGGTGCTTCTGGACGAGATATTCCTGATTGACCGTGGTGATCTCAAGCTCGCCACGTGCACTTGGCTTGATATTCTTTGCAATCTTAACAACGCTGTTAGGATAGAAATACAACCCCACGACGGCATAGTTTGACTTCGGATGCTCGGGCTTCTCCTCGATGCTCAGGCAATTGCCTTCAGCATCGAACTCAGCCACACCGTATCGCTCTGGGTCGTTTACATAATAGCCGAAGACTGTGGCATCGCCGCGCAACTCTGCATTTTCCACACTCTCTTTCAGCAGTGCCGAGAAACCACTACCATAGAAAATGTTGTCGCCAAGGACAAGACATACGGAATCATCGCCGATGAACTTTTCACCAATGATGAATGCCTGTGCAAGGCCGTCGGGCGACGGCTGCTCGGCATACTCGAACCTTACGCCCAGATTGCTGCCGTCGCCAAGCAGACGCATGAAACCAGGCAGGTCGTATGGAGTGCTTATAATTAATATTTCACGAATGCCTGCAAGCATAAGTGCCGATATAGGATAATAAATCATCGGTTTGTCGAATATGGGAATCAGCTGCTTGCTTATTCCCTTTGTGATAGGATACAAACGCGTACCGCTACCACCGGCTAAAACAATTCCCTTCATGCTTTATAAATATATAATTTGAGTATTTTGAATGCAAAGATACAACTTTTTTCTTTTATACAATAGATTTACAAAAAAAAGATGTACCTTTGCACGAGATTTTTCAAAAAACATCTGAAATGAGTATAATATCAAAAATTTTCGGTCGCAACAACGGCCAACAGGAATCCAAAGCCGGAGGCATGGAGGACTTCATGACACTGATTCGGGTATATTTCCAGGCATCACTCGCTGCCGAAGTGGGAATTACCAACCTCGCCAGCCTGCCAGACCTGCGCATATTCAAGACTACCCTACACGTGCCCACACAGAACAACAAGCTCGGTGTAGGCGAACGTACACGGTGCAGGAAGATGCTCAAGGAAATATACAATATCGACGACTCGTTCTGTAAGGAAATTGACTCGAGCATACGCAAAAACTGCCACAGGCTACAAGACGTACAGCCGTATCTCATCCAGTTTCAGAACTTCACACAAGACATCATGATGCTCACCGGCAACCTGATGAAGTTCAAACTGCGACTGCCGTCGTTCTTCAAAAAGGCCATCTATCAGATGACCGAGAAAACCATTGCCGACATCTTCAACAAAAACGACTATAACGATGCTGCCGTGATGAAAACAGTGCTTGGAATACGTAAGTACAACCAGCGTCTCGGCTTCTCACAGTCATGGATTACCAATTTCGTATATAACATTGTAATGCTGGCTAAAAAAGAACCCACACCTGCAAATAACAGCGAAAAATAACAATAAAAGTTAAAATATCAACTATTATTTTTACATTTCGAGAAAAAGCAATAACTTTGTAGGATAAAACAGAGTTTGTGGGCATGAATCAGACTGAACAGACATTGGCAAAGTTCCAGACCCGTACAAGGCAGATGATTCTCCGATTCAATGAATTGAAGAAGGAGAACGAAGAACTTTACGCCATGATTGACAGCCATGAGAAGGAAATAAAATCACTGCGCAACCAGCTGGCTCAGAAAGACAATGACTACAACTCGCTCAAAATGGCAAAGATGATTGAAATCACCGACGGCGACCTCAAGGGAGCCGACGAACGATTATCCAAGCTGATTAGAGATGTCAACAAGTGCATTGCCCTGCTGAAAAACCAAAGTGATCAGTAGGTTCATTAATTGAAATTGCGATGGCAGTACAAGACAACGAGAAACTTCACATACGACTGCATGTGTACGACGAGGAAATCGAGGTAAACATCAACCGAGCCGACGAGGAATACTACCGTTCGGCTGCCAAGTTGATTACTAGCGTTTACAATACATACGCACAGAGATTCAAAGGGCACAAGGGCGATCATACCATTGCTCTCATGGCGCTTATACACATTGCACTGCAGTACGAAAAGGAAAAAGGAAAGAACGATACCGCTCCCTACGATAATATTCTCAAAAGTCTCACTGCCGAGATTGAAAATGCACTTGGCGATAAAACGTAAGTCAAGAGAATATTAATAACTATATATATATGTTTTATTTATGATTTTATACATTATTCTATCTGTCGCAGGTCTCATCATCGGCGGACTTTGCGGATATCTGACATTCCGTTATGTCATAAAAGGAAAATACAATGAAATGGTTAAGTCAGCTGAGAAAGAGGCTGACGTAATCAAGGAAAAGAAGCTTCTCGAAGTTAAAGAGAAATTCCTGAACAAGAAGAGCGAACTGGAAAAAGAAGTTCAGCAGCGAAAGCAGCACATACAGCAGAGCGAGAACAAGCTGAAGCAGCGCGAGATGTCGCTCAATCAGCGTCAGGAAGAGCTTGGCCGCCGCAAAAATGAGCTCGACAATATTCAGACACGCATAGAAAACGAGAAAAAATCGCTCACCCTTAAGCAGGAAGAACTTGAGAAGATGCAACTCAAGGAACGCGAGAAACTTGAAGAACTATCAGGACTTAGCGCCGAGGAAGCCAAAGCCAGGCTTGTAGAGGCTATGAAAGACGAGGCAAAGAGCGACGCCCAAAGTTATATCAACGAGATTATGGATGAGGCAAAGCTCAACGCCAATGCCCAAGCAAAGAAAATCGTTATTCAGACCATCCAGCGCACAGCCACTGAGACAGCAATAGAGAACAGCGTCAGCGTGTTCCATATCGACAACGACGAGGTAAAAGGACGTATCATCGGCCGCGAAGGTCGCAACATCCGAGCTCTTGAGGCTGCCGCAGGTGTTGAGATTGTGGTTGACGACACTCCAGAAGCTATCGTAATCTCTGCCTTCGATCCCATACGACGCGAGGTTTGCCGACTGGCTCTCCATCAATTGGTAGCCGACGGGCGCATCCATCCCGCACGCATCGAGGAAGTAGTGGCAAAAGTAAAGAAACAACTGGAAAACGAAGTAATAGAAACCGGCAAGCGCACCGCCATCGACCTTGGCATCCACGGCCTGCATCCAGAACTTATACGCATCATCGGCAAGATGAAATACCGTTCGAGTTACGGACAGAACCTTCTGCAGCACGCACGCGAAACAGCAAACCTCTGTTCGGTGATGGCTGCCGAACTCGGACTAAACCCGAAGAAAGCCAAGCGAGCCGGACTGCTGCACGACATAGGCAAGGTGCCAGATGAGGAGAGCGAACTGCCGCACGCACTCTACGGAGCTAAGATTGCAGAGAAATACAAAGAGAAGCCAGACATATGCAATGCCATCGGTGCTCACCACGACGAAATGGAGATGAACACACTGCTGGCTCCTATCGTGCAAATCTGCGATGCCATCAGCGGTGCACGTCCCGGTGCACGCCGCGAGATTGTAGAGGCATACATCAAGCGACTGAACGATCTTGAGGCCATTGCAATGAGCTATCCCGGAGTAACAAAGACATACGCCATACAAGCCGGTCGGGAACTGCGTGTCATCGTCGGTGCCGACAAAATGGACGATGCAGAGACAGAAGCTCTCTCCGGCGAGATAGCCAACAAGATACAGACGGAGATGACCTATCCCGGACAGGTGAAAATCACTGTTATCAGGGAGACACGGAGCATTGCATACGCTAAATAACACAAAACATATAAAAAGAGATTGGTGCAGGACGCTACCAATCTCTATTAATATTTGATAAGAACACATTGGTAAAATGTCCAATGTCTGTCTTATCGTTGGCAAATATAGTATATTCTATAATAACAAACAAATTTTTTGTGTTAAATTTTTGGGAATCACAAAAAAAATTGCCAAATAATTTGCAAATTAAAAGAAAAAGCGTAACTTTGCATCGAAATTATAAAATCAAACGCAAAAACATACAATACATGAACATTTGCATGACATACTCTTGGTGGTGGCGTAGCTCGAGATTGAAATAGTCGCGAGACGCTACCTATATATGTATAGTCATAAAGATATGCAAGGGGGTTGTCGAATGCGACAATCCCCTTTGGCATTGTAAAAAGCCAAGATTAATTAAACGACTTACTAATTTATCACACTTATATGAAAGAATCATTTTTTGTTGACGAGAACGGTTATTACGGAGAGTTCGGCGGTGCGTATGTGCCCGAAATACTCTACAAGTGCGTGCACGACTTGCAGGAAGCCTATCTCACGATTATCGAGAGCCGTGAGTTTCAAGAAGAGTACTATCAGTTGCTTACCGACTATGTGGGGCGCCCCTCACCACTCTACTATGCCAGTCGCATGAGCGAGAAGTACGGATGCCGGCTTTATCTGAAACGCGAAGACCTGAATCATACCGGTGCACATAAAATCAACAACACCGTGGGGCAGATACTCCTGGCAAAGAAGATGGGTAAGACGCGAATCATCGCCGAGACGGGAGCCGGCCAGCACGGTGTGGCAACAGCCACGGTATGTGCGCTGATGGGCATGGAGTGCGAAGTGTTCATGGGAGCCACTGACGTGGAGCGCCAGCACATCAATGTTGAACGAATGAAGATGCTCGGAGCGAAGGTGCATCCTGTGCGTACCGGAAACATGACGCTCAGCGATGCATGTTCGGAGGCTATCCGCGATTGGTGCTGCCATCCTGCCGACACCTTCTATATCGTAGGCTCGACAATGGGACCTCACCCCTACCCCGACCTCGTGGCTCGTATGCAGAGCGTAATATCAAAAGAGCTGAAGGTACAGCTGACTGAAAAAACAGGCCGCGACTATCCCGACTATCTCATAGCGTGCATAGGCGGAGGCAGCAATGCCGCCGGTACCATATATCATTATGTTGACGACGAGCGCGTGCAGATAATACTTGCTGAGGCAGGAGGCCACGGCATCGACACCGACTATACGGCAGCAACGATACACTGCGGCACGCCTGGCATACTACACGGCGCAAAGATGCTCGTGATGCAGAATGACGACGGACAGATAAAGGAAGCGTTCACCATCTCGGCCGGCCTCGACTATCCAGGAGTAGGTCCCATGCACTGCAACATGGCAATAAAGAAGCGCAGCACGGTATTTGCCATCAACGACGACGAGGCCATCCGTGCCGGCTATGAGCTTACGCGAATGGAAGGTATCATACCTGCCATCGAGAGTGCCCACGCCATTGCCGCACTGAAGAAAATGACATTCAAACACGACGATATTGTAGTGCTCACCGTCAGTGGGCGCGGCGACAAGGATATTGAAACATACCTGAAATTTAATAATTAAAGAAAAGAAGTTTATGGACAACTTTAAATATACTACGACGAGCAAGACAATCCTCGGCGACCTTTACACACCTGTGGGAGTATATATGCGGCTACGCGACATTTATCCTCAGAGCATGTTGATGGAGAGTTCCGACTATCATTCCAACGACAACTCGCGGTCGTTCATAGGCATCAACCCCATCGCCAGCGTTTCCGTCAGCCACGGAGAGGCAGTATGCCACTACCCTGACAGAACGGTTTTCCGACATGAAGTGAACGACGATTTCCGCTGCGACAGAGCAATCCATGCCTTCACCGACTGCTTCAAGATCAGTGGCGAGGGAAGTGAGGTATGCGGACTATACGGATATACGAGTTTCAATGCCGTACGCTACTTCGAGAACATAGCCGTCAAGGACGAGACTATGCAGAAAAACGATGCACCCGACATGCTATATATATTATATAAGGTGGTGATTGTCTTCGACCATTTCAACAACCGTCTGTCAATAGTTACGTTAGGCGATCAGAGCGACATCGACAACGTATATAAGGCCATGAACCGCTCGAATATCCAAGCCTACGAATTCCATCCTGTAGGCGACGTCAGCTCGCCACTGACCGACGACGAACATAAGGCAAACATCCGACGGGGCATTGAGCACTGTTTGCGCGGCGATGTGTTCCAGATTGTGCTCTCACGACGTTTCGTTCAGAAATATGAAGGTGACGACTTCAAGCTGTATCGGGCACTCAGAAGCATCAATCCATCGCCATATCTATTTTTCTTCGACTTCGGAGGATTCCGCATCTTCGGCTCGTCGCCTGAAACGCATTGCCGAATAGAGAGGACAACTGCCATGAATAACAATGGGGAAATGACTAACGACGTATTCACAGCTTATATCGACCCGATAGCAGGAACGACCAGACGCACAGGCAATGCCGAGGCCGACCGCCAAGGAGCCGAATATCTGCGCAACGACCCGAAGGAGAATGCAGAGCACGTGATGCTCGTTGACCTTGCACGAAACGACCTCAGCCGCAACTGCCATGACGTGAAAGTAGATTTCTACAAAGACCTGCAGTATTATAGCCACGTAATACATCTTGTGTCACGTGTCAGCGGAATTCTCAACGAAAAAGCCGACCCGATAAAGACATTTATCGACACATTCCCAGCCGGCACACTATCTGGAGCACCTAAAGTGAGGGCGATGCAGCTCATCTCCGACTACGAACCACACAACCGAGGTGCATACGGAGGCTGCATCGGATTCATTGGCTTTGACGGCAGACTGAATCAGGCAATCACCATCCGCACCTTTGTTTCACGCAACGGCGAGCTGTGGTTTCAGGCTGGCGGCGGAATCGTTGCCAAGAGCGACGAAGAATACGAACTCCAAGAAGTGAACAACAAACTGGGCGCTCTGCGACGTGCGATTACCATGACAGAAAAGATGTGAACAACGGATTACGATTTTTATATAAAAACGTATTTAAAGGATCAACATGAAAATAATAATTATCGACAACTACGACTCATTTACATATAATCTGAGTCATCTTGTTAAGGAACTGGGAGCCGAAGTGACCGTGGTACGCAACGACCGGTTTTCAATGTCTGAGATAGAGGTTTTCGACAAGATTATCCTTTCGCCCGGTCCAGGCATTCCCTCAGAGGCAGGACAGCTGCTTGACGTCATCAAAACCTTTGCCGGCCACAAGCCAATTCTCGGGGTATGCCTCGGCCATCAGGCTATCGGCGAGTTTTTCGGAGGCCGACTGGAGAATCTCTGCGATGTGTTCCACGGTGTGGCCACCGAAGGCACACAATACGGCAACGACCCTATATTCCACTCCCTGCCACGACGCATGACGATGGGACGCTACCACTCCTGGGTAGTGTCAAAAGAAGGCTTCCCATCATGTCTTGAAATCACGGCTGAAAGCGACGAAGGTCAGATTATGGCACTTCGTCACCGCACATACGACATCCACGGGATACAGTTTCATCCAGAGAGTGTGCTCACACCCGACGGACGCATGATTATCAGTAATTGGCTAAAAATATGAAACAACAGACAATGAAAGACATCCTCAACAGGATGCTTAACCACGAGGAGCTCACTCGTGAAGAGACAAAGAACATTCTCGTCGGAATAACCAGAAGCGAATATCCCAATGAGCAGATTACAGCTCTGCTCACGGCACTTCAGATGCGAGGAATAACCGTCGATGAACTGCTCGGATTCCGCGACGGCATTCTCGAAACCGGCGTTCCCGTTCCTCTTGACTGCGAACGATATATCGACGTTGTAGGCACTGGCGGCGACCGCAAGAACACATTCAACATATCCACCACCGCCTGTTTCGTTATCGCCGGGGCCGGATATAAAGTTGCAAAGCACGGCAACTATGCCGCCACATCGACCAGCGGCGCTTCTAACGTTATCAAAAATCATGGCGTAAACTTCACTGACGACATCGGCAAGCTCAACCGCTGCATCAACGAATGCGGAATAGTGTATCTGCACGCACAACTCTTTGCCAAGGCAATGAAGTTTGTGGGACCAATCCGCAAAAACCTACAGTTTCCAACATGCTTCAATCTGCTCGGACCCATCGTTAACCCGTCGAAGCCACAATGCCAGCTACTCGGTGTTGCCAATCTCAATCAGATGCGACTATATAATAATGTATATCAGAAGATAGGCATCGACTATGGCATCGTAAATAGCATCGACGGTTACGACGAGATTTCGCTTACAGGCGACTTCAAGGTTACGACAAACAGCTACGAACGCGTATTCAGTCCGCACGACTTGGGCTTCGACATTGCCAAACCCGAGGAACTCGTCGGCGGGGCTACCGAAGAGGAAGCCAAGAACATCTTCGATGCCGTTCTTGAAAACCGTGCTCTACAGGCTCAGAAGAACATCGTTCTTGCCAATGCAGCCTTCGCCATTCAGGTGTTGGAGAAAGGACAGAAAGAAATTGGCGAGTGCATTGAGATTGCACGAGAAAGTATCGACAGCGGCAAGGCTCTTGCTACATTCCGCAAATTCGTTGAGCTAAACAAATAGTTATGGATATATTAGACGAGATAGTAGCGCATAAAAGAATTGAAGTGGTGCACTTCAAGGAAGCCATTAGCGATAAAGAGATTCACCGCCGAGTAGAAAGTATTCTCAACTTTGCCGTTCCGTCGATGTCGAAGTCACTGACTGATTCCAACAGCGGAATTATATCTGAATTCAAGCGTAAGTCACCATCGAAGGGATGGATTAACGAACATGCACTTGCCGATGTCGTTCCTATAGCCTATCAACAGAACGGAGCAGCGGCATTGAGCATCCTAACCGATGGTAAATTCTTCGGCGGCTCGGACTTATTCGTCAGCACCGCGCGCCATTCGGGAGTCAACATCCCTATCCTCTACAAAAACTTCATAATCGATGAATACCAGCTGTTCCAGGCCCGACTTTGCGGAGCTTCGGCAGTGCTACTGATTGCAGCGTGTCTGAGCAAGGATGAGTGCCGTGAACTGAGAATGCGCAGTCGTGAATTGGGACTGGAGGTCCTGCTGGAAATGCATAGTGCCGAAGAACTGGAATATGCTGAACTGGAGCCCGAAATGTGCGGCATCAACAACCGCAATCTCGGAACCTTCGTCACCGATGTGGAAACATCATTCCGGCTTGCCGAACAGCTACCCACCGACGCTGTGAAAGTGAGCGAGAGCGGAATCTCTAATCCCGACACAGTGCGTCAGCTGCGCAATGTCGGATACAGGGGATTCCTCATCGGCGAGAACTTCATGAAGACTTCAAATCCAGGCATGGCACTGAAAGATTTCATAACAAAGACAGTATTATGATTGTAAAAGTTTGTGGTATGCGCAACGCCGACAATATCCGCGATGTTGTCAACGCTGGAGCTGACTGGATAGGGATGATTTTCTGGAAGAAATCACCAAGGTTTGCCGACATGCCGGCTGACTATACCAAAGGACTTAATATTAAAATGGTTGGAGTGTTTGTCGATGAGACAGTTGAGCAGATAATAGAACGAGTAAAAGAATACAGTCTCGACATCGTCCAGCTTCATGGAAAGGAAAGCCCAACGATGATAGACGCTCTGAAAGAGAAATTAGGAGTAAACGGTCTCAATATATTTATTATCAAAGCTATCAGTATCAGTAATCACCACGACATCACTGATTGTCTTAAATATGAAAACCATATCGACGGATTCCTCTTCGACACCAAATGCAAGTGTGTAGGAGGCAGTGGTGAACACTTCGATTGGAATATCCTCGATGCATACCACGGCGACAGGCCTTTCCTTCTCAGCGGAGGCATCGGTCCCGATGATGATGAGCGCATACTGAACTTTCATCACCCACTTTGCATAGGCATTGATATCAACTCTCGCTTTGAAATCGAACCGGGACTCAAAGATGCAAATAAAGTAAAAGAATTTATAAGTAAAATACAGAAACATCATGAATAAGATAAACCAACTGTTCGAGGAGAACAAAGACCGAAAACTTCTCTCACTCTATTTCTGTGCCGGATGTCCCACATTTGAGAATACCGGCGACATAATCCTCACCATGCAGCGCCGAGGCATTGATATGGTTGAAGTGGGAATACCTTTCAGCGACCCTCTTGCCGACGGGCCTGTCATTCAGTCGGCAGCCACAAGAGCACTCCAAAACGGCATGAGCCTGAAAAAACTCTTTGCACAGCTGAAGGCGATTAAAGATGAGGTGACAATTCCGCTCGTAATGATGGGCTATCTCAATCCCATACTGAAATACGGCATCGAGGAGTTCTGCAAAAGCTGTGTTGAAAGCGGTGTCAGCGGAGCCATCATTCCCGACCTGCCATTCAAGGACTATCAGGAGACAGTGAAGCCCATTGCGGACAAGTACGACCTACGCATCATCATGCTCATCACTCCCGAGACAAGCGAGGAACGCATACGTTTCATCGACAGCAATACCGACGGCTTCATCTACATGGTAAGCTCGGCTGCCATTACCGGTACACAGAAGAGCTTCGACGAACAGAAACAGGAATACTTCCGCCGCATCAATGCCATGAACCTTAAAAATCCCAGAATGATAGGTTTCGGCATAAGCAACAAACAGACTCTTGAAACAGCCCAGAATAACGCTGCGGGGGCTATTATCGGCTCGAAGTTCGTGACACTGCTCAATGAGAGCCGCAATGCCGACGAAGCTCTCGACAGGCTTTTTGATGCGCTCACTGAATAAAAAAAATCAAAAAAAACGGATAAAATACAATTATTAAAAATATATTTTATACCTTTGCAGCTGACTATCTATTAAAACTAACAAAATGAAGAAAATCAAGCTAATAATTATCGGTTTACTGTCTCCTCTTTTAGCCTTGGCTGACGGATGGACCACCGAGTACAAGCAAATAGAACAGAGCATCGTTGCTCCCACATTTGCAGACCGCGAGTTCAACATCACAAAGTATGGGGCCAAGACCACTGCTACTGCAACTGTCAATCAGAAGGCCATTAACCAGGCTATCGAGAAATGCTCGAAGAAAGGTGGCGGACGTGTTGTCGTACCAGCAGGAACGTGGCACACGGGAGCAATCAGGTTGCGCTCTAATGTCAATCTCGTGGTTGAGAAGGATGCAAAATTGCAGTTTGTATTCGAGCCAGACCTCTATCCTGTGGTGCCTACAAGCTGGGAGGGTCTCGACTGTAACAATATAAGTCCATGTATCTATGCTTTCAAAGAGAAGAACATCGCCATCACCGGCGACGGGACAATCGACGGTGGCGGCAACAACGATACCTGGTGGAAATGGTGTGGTGCAACACAATACGGATGGAAGCCAGGAATAACCAGCCAGCGCAACGGTTCGCGTGCACGGCTGCTGAAATATGCCGAGGACGGCGTACCTAAGGAGAAACGCAACTTCACCAAAGACGACGGTCTGCGTCCACAGCTCATCAATGTGAACGAGTGCGAAAACATACTCATTGAGAACGTGCGGCTACTTGACTCTCCATTCTGGGTTATACATCCATTGCTGTCGAAAAACATCACCGTGCGAGGCGTGCATATCGACAACGATGGTCCCAACGGCGACGGCTGCGACCCTGAGGCATGCGAAGGTGTACTCATCGAAAACTGCTATTTCAACACTGGTGATGACTGTATAGCAATCAAGAGTTTCCGCAACAACGACGGACGACTGCACAATCAGCCAAGCCAGAACATCATCATACGAGGATGTAAGATGAACAATGGCCACGGAGGTGTGGTCATAGGAAGTGAAATCTCGGGAGGATGCCGCAACGTATATGCTGAAAACAACGAGATGGACTCGCCCAACCTTGACCGCGTAGTAAGAATAAAGACGAACACCTGCCGGGGCGGTATCATCGAGAACATAAACGTAAGAAACATCAAGGTGGGACAGTGCAATGAATGTGTACTGAAAATCAACCTCGACTACGAACCCAACGAAATATGTTGCCGCGGATTCATACCCACGGTACGTAACATAAACCTCGAAAACATAACATGCGAGAAGTCAAAATACGGAGTAATGGTGGTGGCACTGCCTAATGACTGCAACGTTTATGATATCAACGTAAAGGACTGCCGTTTCAACGGTGTGGCACAGGGAAACAGTATTGCAGGCCAGACACGCAACATACGCTATGATAACTATTTCGTTAACGGTTCGCTTCAATTAACCGAGAAACCATATAAGACATATTCCGAATGGATGACCTACTCGGAAATGAAACGCACCCCTAAAAGCTTTATGCTCGACTTCTCTACAAAGCCCAAATGGAGTTACGTCATGGGTATCGAGCTGGAGGGAATGCTCGACACATATCTCAAATACGGTGGCGATGAAATTCTAAAATACTGCCAGGAATATACTGACACGATGATTAATCAGAACGGCGACATCAGGGGCTATAATATCCTCGACTATAATCTCGACAACATCCGCACAGGACACTTCGTACAGCGTATGTATGAACTCTATCCGGAAGACAAAAACCTAAAGGCGATAAAAACAATGATGAAGCAGCTGGAAGACCAGCCACGCACCATCGCCGACAAAGTATATTGGCACAAGGCAATATACGCCTATCAGGTATGGCTCGACGGTATCTTCATGGGGCTTCCGTTCTATGCTCTGTCTGCACGCGACCTCCTGCCGGCAAAGCAGGCAGAAAAAATCTACGACGATGCAGTAAACCAGATAAGCATCACCTACAAGCGGACCCTCGACCCCAAGACCTCACTCAACCGACATGCCTACGACGAGACACGAAATCAGTTCTGGGCCGACAAGGAAACGGGACTGTCGCAACACTGCTGGGGACGCGCCCAAGGATGGTTCACTATGGCACTTATAGAACTGCTCGACGCATTTCCGGAAAACTACAGCCGTCGTGGCGAGGTCATCGAACTGCTGAAGAAAGACTTCGATGCCATACTGAAATGGCAGGACAAGACCACAGGCGTTTGGTATCAGGTGATGGACTCGCCAAAGCGCGAGGGCAACTATCTTGAGAGCACCTGCTCGGCTATGTTCACCTATGCACTGCTGAAAGCCTACCGCAAGGGCTATGTAGGTGCCAAATACCGCGATGCCGGCATACGTGCATACAAGGGAATGATTAATAATTTCATCCGCGTAAATGAGGACAAGACAATTTCGCTAACCAACTGTTGCTCGGTGGCAGGCCTCGGTCCAGGCTACACCGAACAGGTGGAAGCAGCCATGAAGAAAATAAACCCGAAGGCAAAACTGAAAGAAAACAAACGGCGCGACGGTGGCTATGAATACTATCTCAGCGAGAAAATCCGTGACAACGATGCCAAGGGTTTAGGGCCGTTCATATGGGCTTCGCTCGAAATGGAAGCGCTGGGATACAACACCGATAATGTGACTACCGCCATCAACCGTCAGGCAGTCACTTCACGCAACAATCCTGTAGTGACAGAAGCCGACCCTCTCTCTGCACTTTCTGTAGGCAACGGCCACATTGCTGCCACAGTGGATTTCACGGGACTACAAAGTTTTCCAGAGACATATAAAGACGGTTTGCCACTTAACACCATGAGTGATTGGGGATGGCACAGTTTTGATAACACAGAGCACGTCACCACAGCAGATACAGAGAAAGCCTTCGACCTCGGTCACGGTCACAGCGAAGTGTATGCCGTGGAATTCAAGCAAGCAGGCACGCGTAACAAGGCTGCTACCGACTATTTCCGTGTGAACCCTCACCGTCTGAACCTCGGAACACTCGGCTTTGTCTTTAAAGACCGTAACGGAAATTCCATCGGCATAGAAGACATTCATGACATCAAGCAAGAACTGCAGCTGTGGCACGGCAAGATAGAAAGCACCTACAAGGCCGACGGCGAAAAAGTAGAGGTAACCACCTCGTGCGCACAAGACAAAGACATGATCTTCGCCCGTATCAAGTCAAATCTTCTAAAAGACAAGCGTGCTTCGATACAACTGACCTTCTCCTACCCCACTGGCAAGCACGCCGACGATGCCAACGACTGGACAAAGCCCAATCTTCACCAGTCGAAAATTGTGAACCAGACATCACACTCGGCAATCATCGAGCGCACCATAGATGCCACTAAATATTTCGTTAAGGTGGTATGGGACGGCAACGGCAAGTTTGCAGAGACAGCCCCACACACCTTCGCCCTAACCACCGACGACAATGTTATCACCTTTGCCACCGAATACTCTGCAAAACAGCTTCAGACCGAAGAGCACGCCTTCGAATACGAGCAGGCTTTGAAAGGAGTAGTGAAAGCATGGCCACGATTCTGGGCCGGAGGAGCCATAGTAGATTTCGGCGAATGCACCGACAGCCGTGCCAAGGAGCTGGAGCGTCGCGTTGTTCTCTCGCAGTATCTCACCCAGATAAACTGCGCCAACAGTTCTCCTGCACAGGAGACAGGACTCACCTACAACTCATGGTTCGGCCGTCCGCATCTTGAGATGACATGGTGGCACGCCGTCGATTTCTCGCTCTGGAATCGGCCGACAACCCTTGCTGCCATCCTCGCATGGTACAACAACACGGCATATCCTGTAGCCAGGAAGATTGCTGAGCGTCAGGGTTTTAAGGGAGTACGCTGGATGAAGATGACCGACCCTTGGGCTGGCGAGGCACCGTCGAACACTGGAAGTTTCCTCATCTGGCAACAGCCACATTATATTTATATGGCAGAGGAACTTTACCGCCACGACCCATCTGAAAAAACACTCAAGAACTACGGTAAGCAGGTGGAAGCAACTGCAGAGTTCATGGCCGATTTCGTGAGCAAGAAGACTGTGAAGGCAGGAAAAACCGTTAAGACCACATACTTCCTTCAGGGAGCCACAGCCATGCAAGAGTCGATGTCGAAGGATTTCTCGTTCAACCATCCATTCGAGCTGGCCTATTGGCAGTATGGCCTGCGCACAGCCAACAACTGGCGTGAGCGTCAGGGACTGCAGCGCAATACTGAATGGGACAAGATTGCCGACAACATGGCACAGTTGACAGAGAAGAACGGTATCTACACCGCCGGTATGCCCCTCTATGCTTTCGACAAAAATTCCCGAAAGCAACCACAGTTCGACCCATTCGTGACTCCCGAACAGCAGTCGAAGTCCAAAATGTCAGAGGCCGACTTCAACGAGAAAAGCCGCAGCGACCACCCCGCCGTTCTCGGTGCCGTGGGACTACTTCCGGAAAGCAATATATATAACAAGGCGAAGATGAAGGCTACGCTCGACTGGGTGATGAAGAATTGGAACTGGGACACCACCTGGGGGTGGGACTACGGTATGGTGGCCATGGCAGCCGCCCGCCTCGGCGAACCAGAGACAGCTCTGAACGCACTGCTCAACGACAAGCAAAAAAATACGTATCTCGTGAGCGGTCATAACTATCAGAACCAGCGTCTGCGCCTCTATCTTCCCGGAAATGGTTCACTTCTCGATGCAGTGGCGATGATGTGCGCCGGATGGGACGGTTGCAACGACATTCTGAACCCCGGATTCCCGAAAGACGGCAAATGGAACGTAAGATGGGAAGGACTGCAAAAAATGCAATAGTGCCTTGCAAAGACATGGAAAGAAAAGAAATAAAAAAAATATATCTATATGAAAAAATTTGATTTCGGAAAACGGAAAATGACATTAGGTTTATCCATTATCCTTTGTCAATTATCTATTAGCCCCGCAGTGGCGCAGGTTCCCGCCTTCCCCGGTGCAGAAGGCCACGGACGATACATCACAGGCGGACGCGGAGGCAAAATTGTCCATGTGACTAATCTCAACGACAGCGGCACCGGTTCGTTCCGCCAAGCCGTCAAAGGCAACGACAAGAAAATCGTTGTGTTCGACGTGGGTGGTGTAATTGCCCTCAACAGTGCCGTAAACATCGGAGCCAACACCACCATCGAGGGACAGACGGCTCCCGCACCGGGCATTACCCTGCGCTATTACACCGTCAATCCGGCAGGCAACAACATCATAATGCGATTCATACGCATACGTCGTGGCCAAGAGCGAGATGTCAACGATGGTGCTGATGCCAGCACGGCGCGCAACTACACAGGAATGATGCTCGACCACTGCTCGTTATCGTGGAGTATCGACGAGGTGGCATCATTCTACGACAACAACAACTTCACAATGCAGTGGTGTACTATCGGTGAGAGCCTGGTCAATGCCGGTCATAACAAAGGTGCCCATGGCTACGGTGGCATCTGGGGCGGCAAGCTCGCATCATTTCATCACAACCTTATCTGTCATGTTGCCAACCGCTCACCGCGATTCAACGGTGCACGCTACAACTGGAACGGATATACCGGCAACAAGCTATACAGCGAGTATAAGTGGGAAAACACCCTTCAGGCAGAGAATGTCGATTTCCGCAACTGCGTCATCTACAACTGTGGCAACGGATGCTACGGCGGCCCTGGAGGAGGCCAGGTGAATATCGTTAACAACTACTATAAGACAGGGCCTTCGGGCACAACTAATCGCATCACCACGGCTTCACTCGCCGGAAGCGGCAATGCCGGCGACGACCAGACATTCTGGGACATGTCGAGCCGATACTACATCAACGGCAATCAAATGAACAACACAAAAAACTTCGACTGGCAGGGCGTATCATGCGACAACGGCACACCATATTTGGGCAACGTTCCTTATACGAAAGACCCCAACCACTACTATGGCAGCGGTCTCACCTACACCAAGATTTCGGGCGTTGACTGTATTTCTATGAAACTCGATGAGCCGGCTCCCACGGGCGAAGTAACCACGCACACCGCTGCTACAGCCTTCGACAAGGTGATGTCATTCGCCGGTGCATCACTAAGCCGCGACAATGTTGACGAGCGTTACATGAACGAGGCAAGAAACGGCACTGCAACCTATAAGAACGGACGCATCGACCTTGTCAGCGATGCCAACGGCTACACCGAGGCAAACTTCGGCACCGGCAGCCGACAGTCTGGATTCGACACCGACAACGACGGAATTCCTAATGCCTGGGAGACAGCCAACGGACTGAACCCCAACGATGCTACCGACGCCGCTAAGTTCACTCTCGACCCGGCAAAATACTACACAAACATCGAAGTATATGCCAACAGCCTGGTGCAGGATATCATGACTGGCGGCAATGCCGATGCCGACTCTACCGTAAAAGAATATTATCCTGCATACGTGAAAGAAGACGGAACCCAAGTTGAGGCGATAGGAGCCGAATTTCTCCCGACACCAAGCGAAGGCAGTGATGTGTCATACACAATAGCACAGGACACATACCTTAACTCCAGCAGCACCACTGTATGGAATTTTTGCGACAATAACATCGTGGTTACCAATACCAACAACAAAGCTTACTCTACCGGCAAGGAGAACGGCATCAAGTTCTCGGCAGCAACACAATATACCATTCAGCTCCCGGATGGCGTAAGCATCAGCAAGGCCACATTTACCGGCTACGACAACTATGCCGATGCCGACTCGTATATCGGTGAGCTTAATGGTGTAAGCTATGGAGAGACCGATTATGTGTTCCCACAAAAAGTTGGCGATAATTATACTTCCGTAAGTCGCGAAGTTGAAATCACCCCCGCCGCCAGCGGCACACTCACCTTCACGCCAAAGGGCAAGCAGGTGGTCTGGACTATAAAACTCGACGGAAAGCAAGGTTCGTCGGCAGCCATCGCCTCAGTAGATGCTGAAACGCCGCAAGTCAAGACTGAATATTACACTCTTCAGGGAATGCGCATCGCAGTTCCTCAGAAAGGTGTGGTTGTAAGAGTGACCACAATGGCCAACGGCACTAAAAAGGCCACTAAGATATTCATTAGATAATACTTTATTAATAACTTCTTTTATAACTAAAAACATTAACATTATGGCAAAAAAGCAAATTAAACTTGTTGTCTGCTTATTCCTTGCAATGCTCGGGATAAGCCAACATGCTGCAGCCTTCACCGACTTTGCGGTACAGCTGACGAACAGCGACGTGTTCGATACCAGTACCAACCAATTCGGTGTAAAGGTGGCCAGCGACCAAACGTATTCAGCCACTGCCTTCGACGATGCGACGGCAACGTTCACCGTCAAAGCAGCACGTTTCAACGATTCGCAGCACGGCTGGGTGAACTGCGTGTTTACAATTCCAGTAGAAGGTCCCGTGCTCATCAAACTCGGTGACTGCCAGTTTGGTGATCAGACCGGTACGATTACCGATGCCGATGGCAACGTCACCAACCTGACCAAGTCCGCCAAGCAGTGCTATCATGTCAACCCCGACGCCAACGTGGTAGCCACCTATTATCGCGGTCTGACAGCCACCACGCTGACCGTGCAGTACAATGGCTACTGCCCGTTTATCAGCGTGACGGCCGTCGATCCTGCCGACCTGCCTGCTGAGGTGAGCAAGGCTACCGTGACCTTCGCTGCCGGCGAAGCCACCGGCAAGGCTCCTGCCGCCATCGAGGAAGAAGTAGGTGCCAAGATTACTCTGCCAAAGAACTTCACGCTCTATGTTGAGGGCAAGACCCTCACCGGATGGTCCGACGGCAGCAGCAGCTATGTTCCGGGTGCAGAATACACCATTCCCGAGGCCGACGCTACGCTGACCGCTGTGTTCACTCAAAACGAAGTGAGCCTTGCCGACCGCACCGAGCCGGTAACACTGAAATGGGACTTCCAACAGAAGAACGGTGCTCCCGTCGTATCCGACCAGAACACGACCGGTATCTGGGTTACACAGGCCACCATCGGCGGTAAGACAATCGACGTCAAGGCAGACTACGACACCAACAACGGCGGTAAGTTTGCCAATGGCAACTGGACAGACTGGGCACAGCTAAACAATGGTACTAAATGGACCATTCCATCCTGCAAGGGTGCTACTGTGAGCATCGAGGCTTACTCTGCACTTGGTACTGAAGGAAAGACAGCCACCACTATCGACGGGCAGAGCGACTACACTTCTGCTCAGACCATATCATACACCGTTGCCAACACAGCCGAGACCATCGACGTGGTAATAGGCAACGATGGCTCTTACTACCGCTACATCCAGACGATACTTCCTGTGGTAGCTCAGAGCAATGCCGGAAAGAGTTTCGATAACGTAGCAGGAACCGTTAAATGGGCTGTTGGCAACGAGACAGCCGGAACACTCTCCGAGGAAATCGAAGGTTCTATGTCGATGGCTGCCGTAAGCACTGGTGCAGACTTGAGTATCGGTTCAGCAAAATATTTCGACACTGATATGGTAATGTACACTCCAAAGGCCAGCAATGCCGGCAGTGTAGAGGGTGTATTGGTAGAATATCGCATAAAGGCTGCAAAGGGTGTCACCTTCAAGCCTACAAACGTATCATACGCTGCAGTAAAAGTAGGCACCGACAATGCCACCTACTCATGGAGCTATGTTGTTGACGGCGACGAATCAACAATTACAAAGATTGATCCCAAGCCCGACCTTCTTCGTAATAATGGCAGCAACTCTAATACCGCACAACTCATGCACAGCCATGATATTACAGCCGACGCAGCAAGTGACTTTGCATTTCGCTTCTATATCTCCGACTGTGCCAACAACAAGAACATCTGTATTGGCAACATCACCATCTCTGGAGTTGTTAATGGCACTGTTCAGGATGTAGAGAAATTCAAGCTTGCCATCAATGCCTCTCCGGCAGAAGGCGGTGATGTGAGCGTATATCCTGTTGCTGATGAATACGAAGCAGAAAGCGAGGTAACGCTGACCGCTACCGAGAACTTCGGCTACGACTTTGTCAACTGGACCGACGCTGCCGGCGAGGAAGTGTCTGCCGAGCCTAAGTTCAAGTACACCATGACAGCCGACGCACAGCTGACGGCCAACTTCAAGAAGGTAAACACCTACGAGCTTGCACTCACTGTTGATGGCACCAACGACTACATGGTTACGATCAATCCAGCTCCTACAGTTGTTGACGGCAAGAACATGTACGAGGAAGGCACGGCTGTAGAACTGACCGCCAACCAGTATGAGGGTCTTGTAACATTTACCAACTGGAGCAGCGGCGAAACCCAATCCAGCAAGATTGTGTCCATGACCGACGACATCCAGCTGACCGCCTTCTATGCTCAAGCCGACATCATCGCCGGCTGGGACTTCTACACCGCAGGCGGCAACGGCCGCAAGGCAGACTTCTACGGTCAGGACAACGACGGCGATGCTCTGAACCTTGTGAACACCGAGACTGGCGAGACCAGCGGATGGCTTGACAAGAGTACTCTCGGTGGCGGCGGCTACGAGAGCTTCAAGGGTGCTGCCACCAACTGGCGTACTGGCGCAAGCAACGGAGACGTTGGCAACTGGCACTGGCAGACCAAGATCAATGCCGAAGCCTTCACCGACATCAACGTGCAGTTCCAAATGCTCTATAACTACAATTCATATCAGACATACAATGTAGAGTATTCTCTCGACGGCACTGAATGGACCAAGTTCGGTTCCATCACAATGAGCGGAGCCAAGGCTCCCGCCTCGTTCAAAGAGACGATGCCCGCAGCTGCCAACAACCAGGCAAGTCTCTACATCCGCATGATTGCCGACAAGACATCGAGCGTTGACGGTTCGTCTTCAGCCAACGACGGCAACACACTGGCCATGTTCTTCATCACCGGCACACCAAAGCTGGTTGACGACGGCATAGCTCCCGTGCTCGTCAGCACCGTTCCGGCTAATGGCGCTACAGGTGCTTCTGCCACAGGAAAAATCGTGCTCACCTTCGACGAACGCGTAAAACTGGCCGACGGAGCAACAGCAACTCTCGGACAATATTCGCTGACACCGGCAGTTAGCGGAAAGACCGTGACCTTCGGCTACAAGGGGCTGGAGTACAGCACCGAATACACATTCACACTTCCTGCCAACAGTGTTGCCGACCTGACCGACAACTACATTACCGAGGCCATTACCATCAGCTTCACCACTATGGTACGTCCTTCCGTTGAGAAGAAGCCCTACGATGCAATTGTTGAGAACGTCGATGAGCTGCTGGCAGCCATCAAGGCAGCCGAAGAGCGTGCAGACAAGAACGTTCGTTTCCGCATCTTCGTTAAGAATGGCCAATACACTATTCCTCTGAATACCAGCAACATGGTTGCCAAGGCTGAGGGCTATGAGGTGCCCGAGTGCATCACGTTCCTCAGGGCATCTAACGTATCGTTCATCGGTGAGAGCCGCGACGGTGTCATCATCACCAACGGCATCGAAAAGACAGCAACCTTCGCAGGACAGTACGGCACAACGAGCAAGTACGACGGAATCGGCAATAGCGACGTGTTCCAGATTCAGAGCACCGTCAGCGGTCTCTACTGGCAGGACATGACCATCGAGACAGGTATGGACGATGCCACCGGCCGCGACCTGGCCATCCAGGACAAGGGCACGAAGAACATCTACAAGAACATGGGTCTGCGCGGTTATCAGGACACCTGGACTTCTAACAATGACAACGGTCTCTACTACTTTGAGGGAGGCTACGTTCGCGGACGTACCGACTACATGTGTGGCAAGGGCGACATTTTCTGGAACGGCGTCGAGTTGCGCCAGATTGCCGGCGGCTACGCTGCCGTGCCTTCGAAGCCCAAGCAGTACGGCTGGATATACAAGGACTGCGTCATCAACGGCGAGCCAGCAGTGGTCAACGCAGCTACCGGTGAGACACGCACTGCTGCTCAGGTTGACGGCAACTATACTCTCGGTCGTCCATGGGGCAGCGGCACTCCTATCGCCCTCTTCATCGACACAAAGATGAACGTAGTGCCCTCGGCCATCGGCTGGAACGAGATGGGCACCGGCTGGCCCGCACGCTTTGCAGAATGGAATTCCACCACCTCCAGCGGCAGCGCCATCGACCTTAGCGGCCGTAAGAAGACCTTCGGCGACGGTCACGAGAACAACCCTGTGCTCACTGCTGAAGAAGCACTTGCCAACAGCGACCTCCACCGCATGTATGGCGACTGGGATCCCACGCTCGCTACCGAGCAGGCCCCCAACCCGACCAACGTCACTCTCGCCGGCACTAAGCTCACCTGGGACGACAGCCAGTATGCTCTCTGTTGGGCAGTATGCAAGGATGGCAAGGTAATCCACGTTACCACCGAGCCTTCATTCACTGTTGACGATCCCAGCGCAGTATATTCAGTACGCGCAGCCAACGAGATGGGTGGTCTCGGCGAGGCCGTGACAGCCGGTATCGGCACTGGCATCAGCGTGACTGAGCACACCGGCAACAGCGTTGTCGAGAGCACCGAAATCTTCGACCTTCAAGGTCGTCGCGTAACATCACCTGTGAAGGGTCTTTACATTATGAATGGCCGTAAAGTCATTAAGAAGTAATCAGTTACGCTGAATTCTATATAGCGGAGACATCAAAACGTTGATGTCTCCGCTTGTTTATTTAAGTGTTAAATAACAAATAATAGCAAAAAAAAGAGACACAATATTAGGTTTTTTAAAAAATTTATTATAATTTTGCCGTCGATTTATTAATTAATAACTTTCTTTATTAACATATTATTAACTATTAAAACAAAACAAGGTATGAAGCACGCAATGAACTTATTGTGTAAATTTTGCCTCTTGGCCATGTTTGTGTTCTCACCGCCCGAAGTGTTTGCACAGACAACAGCCAAAGGAAAAGTCTTGGATGCAACCAACGAACCAATTATCGGTGCGACGGTTGTAGAGAAAGGCAACACCGCCAATGCCACAATTACTGACCTTGACGGAAACTTCACTCTCAAGACAAAGAAATCAAAGACACTTGTCATCTCCTTTGTCGGCATGAAGACCAAGGAGGTTGAAGCCGGTGGCAACATGAATGTCGTACTGGAAGACGACAACGCCCTCGTAGATGAAGTGGTGGTCGTTGGTTATACCAGCAAGGCACGCAAAGACCTCACCGGTTCCGTCGGTTCTGTCTCAGGAAAGAAACTTGAGGCCGTTCCTGTGTCGTCGGCAGCCGAGGCTCTTCAGGGTAAGATTGCCGGTGTACAGGTAACAACAGTTGATGGTCAGCCCGGTGCCGACATCAATATCCGCGTCCGTGGTGCAACATCAGTAACCCAGAGCAACGAGCCTCTCTACATCGTCGATGGATTCCAGCAGGCAAACATCAACGATATTCCACCGTCAGACATCGCCTCTATCGACGTTCTGAAGGATGCCTCACTGACTGCTATCTATGGAGCCAAGGGAGGTAACGGTGTTATCGTGGTGACAACCAAGTCGGCACAGGCCGGCAAGGTGCAGGTAGAGTTCAATGGCCGTCTCACTATTGCTCACAGAGCAAAGAAGCTCGACCTGATGAACATTGCCGACTTCGCTGAATACACCTGGGACCGCGCCCAGGGCGGCGTGTCCTACAGCTCAAGCTCAGCCCGCAACTGGCGTCAGAATTTCGGCAACCCTGCCGACCTCGATGTCTATAGCACCGTTCCAAACGTTGACTGGCAGGACGAGGTGATGAACCAGTCGCCTCTGAACTACATGGCCAATGTTGCCATCGGTGGCGGTAACGACAACACGAAGTTCAAACTCTCGATCACACAGACCGATGACCGTGGTACCATCAAGGGTTCCGGCGTTCGCCGTACTAATATCAACCTGAAGTTGAACACCAACCTTCACAAGAATCTCAAGCTCAACTACAGCCCGACGATGACCTATCGCCGCGACGAAGGAGCCGGTGGCGACGGTGTTGGTACAGGTGGTATCATCGACGTGCTGAAGTATGCTCCCACCAAGGGTTACACCCAGTTCGGAACCTACGGCAGCCACTTCACTCTCGTCGATCCCGACGCACTTGCAGAGTGGGACGCAAACAATCCCTCATCAAACATCGCGACGAATGTTCAGAAGAAGCACTCCTACAATGTGAACAACCGTCTGTCGCTCACATGGACGCCAATCCCCGGCCTGACTCTTCGCACCGAGGGTAACTTCTCCATCACCTTCCGCGACCAGCAGCGCTATTGGGGCTATCTCACTGCAGAAGGCAAGAAGTACAACTCTCAGCCCGTGGCTCAGATAGTAAAGCGCACCACACAGTCCTACACCTGGACCAACACCGCTTCTTACGACATGACCATCAAGGACAACCATAATCTGTCGTTCCTTCTCGGACAGGAAATCTACAACACCCAATACACTGAGAGCACCCAGAAGAACCGCTACTTCGACCGTTCTATCACTGCCGATCGTGCCTTCGACAACATGGGTCTGGGCGACGCATACCTCTCAGAGACATTCAAATCGACCCCCGACCGCACAGCATCGTTCTTCGGACAGGTAAGCTACAACTGGAAGCACCGCTACCTGGTTTCCGGTACGCTGCGTGCCGACGGTTCCACAAAGTTCGCTCCCGGCAACCAGTGGGGCTGGTTCCCCTCAATCTCGGGTGCATGGGTAGTCAGCGACGAGCCGTTCATGAAGAACGTCAAGTGGATTACCAACTTGAAGCTTCGCGTAGCCTTCGGTCTTGCCGGTAACAACAACATCGATGCCGACCTGTGGCGTTATCGCTACACCATCTCCAACGAAGGCGGTCCCGGCTTCGGCGAGCAGCGTCAGTATGGCGAGATGTACTACAGTTCACCATCGCTGTATCCCAACAAGGACATCAAGTGGGAGACCACCATTACCCGCAACCTTGCTGCCGACATCTCGCTGTTTAACGGACGTCTGAACATCACTCCCGAGTTCTACATCAACACCACTCGCGACCTGCTCTATAAATCGCCGATTTCTACGACATCAGGCTACGCCTATCAGCAGCAGAACATCGGTAAGGTACAGAACTCCGGTTTCGAACTTACCGTCAACGGCGATATTGTTCGCGGCAAGGACTACGTATTAAGCGCCAGCCTCACCCTTGGTCACAACAAGATGAAAGTTAAGGAGCTGAATGCTTCCGACGACGTGCTCTACAACAACAGCACTCGCTTCTATTCATCCGGCAAGGACGACTACATCCTTCAGGTAGGCGGCGAGGTAGGCCTGTTCTACGGTTATGTATATGACGGTCTGTACAGCGTCAACGACTTCGACCTCGACACTTGGAACAACAAGACCAAGTGGGTGCTCAAGCCCGGCGTTCCCGAGATGACCACCGACGTACTGGCCGCCTCTACCTCCGGCGACCCGTCGATGCCCGGCAAGATGAAGTTCAAGGATCTCGACGGCGACGGCAAGATTACCGACAAGGACCGCACCGTAATCGGCAACACCAACCCGCGCTGGCAGGGAGGTTTCGGTCTGAGCGGACAGTGGAAGGACTTCGACTTCACAGCCAACTTTACCTATATGCTCAACTTCGACGTATATAACGGTACAGCCTATGCCCTGTCGTCGAGCTCAAGCAATGCCACCACCTATACCAACGTGCTAAAAGACTTCGGCCGTGGCAACCGCTGGGTCTATACCGCCGACTTCGGCAGCCACGACGACTATACCACGACTTCGGCAACAGTGCTCGACCAGACCACCGACTATCTGGCAATCAACGCATCGAAAGGCCTGTGGAACCCCGCCGACTTGGTGACCAACACCATGAACTCTTACTTTGTAGAGAACGGCTCGTTCTTCCGCTGCACCGACATCACCGTTGGCTATACGCTTCCTAAGAAGGTTGTCAAGAAGATCTTCCTCAGCAAGCTGCGCGCCTATGTGTCTGTCAGCAATCTCTTTATCATCACCGGATACTCAGGCTACGACCCCGAAGTTGACGTGCAGTCAGGACTCACTCCATCGATGGACTACAACCGCTACCCGCGCTCACGTTCCTTCTCATTCGGTATCAACGCTACATTCTAACGCTACATTATTTATAAACATAAGAAGTCAACAATCATGAAAATAAAGAGTTTATTGACCTGTGGACTCGGAGCGCTCCTACTGACGGCCTGCAACGACTATCTTGATGTGGAGACTCCGTCGAAGTACTCCATCGATGATGTCTTCAGTTCACAAAAAGATGCAGGCGAAGCCCTCAACGGAGTCTATGCCAGCATCTTGACAAACAACTGCTTCGGACAGGCATACACCTACTCACTGGTGCTCAACTCCGACGTTGATTACGTCAGCAACAGCAAGGAGTCGAGGCAGTCGAACACGCCTCAGCGTTATGACTGCGATGCCAACAGCAGCACAGTCAACAGCGTGTGGAATGCCACCTGGACGGCAATCGAGAACGCCAACAACTTCATCTTCAACCTGAAGAACGGTTCCATCTACAATGAGAAAAACACCGAAATCACACAGATGATGGGCGAGGCAAAGGTACTCCGCGCCATGCTCTACTATGAACTGCTGTGCTACTGGGGCGACGTTCCGTTCACCTTCGAGCCTACTTCAGCAACCGAAAACTTCGCTCCGGCAATCACCTCTCGCGACGTTGTGGCCAAGGCTCTCGTCGAGGATCTGGCAGAGATTGCCCCGAAGATGAAGTTCGCCTCTGAAATCTCTGAGGGTATCGAGCGTGCTTCGCGCGAGGCTTGCTGGGCCATGATTGCGCGTATCGCCCTTCAGGCTTCCGGCTATTCTCTGCGCCACGGTGCCACCGACACCAGTATTCAGGAAGGCACCTACGGCTATATGGGCAAACCGACAGCCGAACTGGAGCAGTACTTCCTCGAGAAAGCCCGCCTCTATGCCGACTCTGTCATCATCAGCGGCACCCACTCTCTTAAGAAAGACTATCAGCAGGTGTTCTACGACGAGTGCAACATGCAGGTTGCCAGCGGCGACGACCCCATCTTCGAGCTTCCGTTTGCAATCGAGGCTTCAGGCACTATCGGCTACCGCCAGGGTCCGACCTTCCAGTCGAACGCCGGTGAAACCGACTATCAGTGGGGCGAGTGCAACGGCGGACAGTATCTGGAGTCGTTCTATCGCTACAGCTTCGCTCAAGGCGACGCACGCAAGTACGTCGGCGAGGGCTTCTGGTACTACGACTATCAGGGCACTCCTATCATTCGTGCTTCCTACGGTCTTCACAACCAGAAGTGGTCGAAGATCTGGAACACCACCAGTGCCTATACTAAGATTTCCACTAGCAATACGGGTATCAACTATCCCTATCTGCGCTATGCCGACGTGCTGCTGATGTACGCAGAGGCCGACGTCAAGCTGACTCACACTGTCAACGCCAAGGCTCTTGCCTGCTTCGACATGGTGCGCGAGCGTGCATTCCGCAACGCTACCTTGCCCGCTGTTGCCGTTGGCGACGAGGACAGCTTCCTCAAGGCAATCCTCAACGAGCGCAAGTTTGAGTTTGCCGGCGAGAATATGCGCTGGAAGGATTTGGTACGCAACAATATGCTGGCTGAAACCATCTACTGGACGTTCATGCGCAACTGGGCAGTTGCCGAGGATGCCGGCGTCGGTGTGACATGGGGCGACAATGTAGAAGACCACGACGGTGTGGAGTATTTCGACAACCGTCTGCTGCCAAACCAGATTACCTATATCTACATCAAGAACCCTGCAAAGAACTCTCTCGACCTGAGCTACTATCAGAACACTACACTGCCCTGTCTCTTCGTCCTGAACAAAGAGGCTACGTCGAATGAGCTGAAGACCACCGATGCTGCCGGAACCCAGATTCACTCTGCCGTGAGCATCCGCAACAATCCGCAGCTGTGGTTCGAAGACAACAACCTCGACTACACAGCCATCAAGAAGCCCAACGACGAGTCGCCTGAAAACAAAGTGGCTTGGACAGAAAGTGCCGACTTCTATAGCAAGTGGTACGATGAAGACGGCGGCTATCCTCAGGCAGCAGTGCGCTACTCGCTCTACGGCTACATCCGCGGCGGTGTTAATGCAGGCGACTACGGAAGCATCTACCTCATCGACAACGGCGTAGCAAAGAAGATCGAAGGCGGACAGATTCTCACCGAATATCCCGTCATCCGCTATCTGCTCCCCATCCCACGTGAGGCTCTTCGCCGAGGCAATTACACCAACTACTACGGATATTAATTACTAACAGTAATAAAGAAAATACAGATATGAAAAAAATATTTTTATATTCATTGATGCTGATGACAGCGTTCACCGTCTTCTCCTGTAAAGACGACGACGAAGGCTACCTGGCATCTTCCGACAGACTGATCAGGCCGCAGTTCCGCACGCGCTACACCGTGTCGGCAGGCTCCAGCGACCCCGACCTCTGCGCCCTGCGCGGCCGTAACTCCATCTTCCTGTCATGGAGTATGGTGAACGGTGCCTCTGGCTATGAGATCAAGGTATCAACACGGGGAAAAGTAGCCAATGGCGAAGAGGCGTGGGAGAATCCTGACAACGTGCTCTTCACCTACACACTCGCAGCCGACAAGGACACCATGCTGCTGACCAACCTGGCCTACAACACCAACTACCGCTTTGCCATCCGTGCTCTCTCGCCACGCGGTGAGGGGCACCACAGCCAGTGGTGGGGCTATGGCGACGGACAGCACTGGGCCGACTATCTCGACATCCCCACCGACGGACGCTACTCCACTCCTAAGGTTATCGCCCAGATTTCAGACAACGTCTTCGACGAATCTACCGGTGAGGCAAGCTTCCGTGTATATCTGAACCGCACGGTTGACAGCTCCAACCCCGACTACGAAGAGTGGAAGGAACACTTCACCGAGACCACCGACGGCAGCGGCAACCCAGTGTGGAAGTGCGACTATTTCCGCATTAAAGCCTCAGAGAGTTCTCCGGGTGCTGTCGTTCCCGAGAAATTCCAGGGTACGAACTATGTGCTCACCGACGAAGACTTCACTCGCGGCTACATCGATGTTAAAGGACTGACCCAGAACTCGGTTTATTATGTTGACGTCATCGACAAAGACATACCCATCGACGTTGACGCCGTATATAACACGCAGCCCGTGCGTACGAAGGGTGTGCTCGGCGATCCTATCCTCATCAACGCCGCTAACGGCTACCTTGAGGTTGACACCATGGTTATCGACGGTACCACATACAAGTTCTCCGACTACGAGAGCCTGCTTGGTCCTAACTTCACGGCAACACGTATTGACAAAGTGCTGCAGAACTTCATGACCGACATTAACCTCGCCGAGAACCAGGTATTCTATCTTGAGGGTGGAAAGGTATATTTCACCACCAGCAACACCGAACTCTACAAGGGCTTCACTCTGAAGACCAACCCCGACGACATCGCAGCCGGCAAGGGCAAAGCCAAGGTATATGACCTGCGCAACCTGCCGTCATCCAGTGGGTCGCCCGCCCTGTTCATGCTCGGCCGCCAGCCGCTCGAAGGTGAGAATGCCAATATTCCTATCGACATCGACAACATCATCTTCGAGAACATCGACTTCGACTATCCCGGCGCACACAACTCGTTCGAGGGCGGTGCAACAGGTAACTACCTGTTCAACCAGTACTCCGGAGGTATGGGTATGCGCATCGAGAACTTCGAGATCCGCGGCTGTACGTTCCAGCGCTTCGTGCGCGGATTCGGTCGTACGCAGTGTAAATTCGGTGAGTACATCGCTCATTTCATTGTCGAAGACTGCGAGTTCTTCAACTGCGGCGGCTACGGTGGCAACGGTTCCGGTTACGGCTTCTTCACCGGCGACCTGAACAACGCAGCATCCAACTGCTTCAACGACATGGTATGGCGCAACAACACGTTCTTCGAGTGCCCGATTGGTAACTTCCTTACCCACGGAACCGGTACCGGTAAGTGGACTGACCCAAGCCTCGTGTTCCATATCACCGTTGAGAACAACACGTTCGTCAACTGGAACACCTACTCCGGACGTCCGATGTTCTCGTTCCGCAACCTGCCCGCTGGTTCTACTATCACCATTCGCAAGAACCTCTTCGTACAGGTGAAGAAAGACGGCGACGAGCGTCAGATGAACCTGCAGGGTGCCGACATCCGTACCTTCGGTGGCGTCTGCGAAGATATGACCACATTCGACATCCACGACAACTGGTCAACCAACGACAACGTCAACGAAGCTACAGGCGAGGTGTTCACTGCCAACGCCTTCAGCGCAACGAAGAACTCGTTCGGTGCATTCACTGCCAACAGCGATGTATCGTTCCCTGCCGGTGCTGACGAGCTGAAGATCAAGATTGCCGACATATCGGCTGCCGAACTGATGTACAGTCCATACCCGCCAATACCAGTGGTAGGAACAGAGACTGCTCACGTTCACCACACCGGTTCTATCGACGGCTCGACGCCTGCAACTGGTGTCAACAGCCTCATCGGCGGAACGGCCAACCTCTACTTCAAACATTTCGACAACGAAATCGTGAAGAACCAGATTGGTGCATCCAAGTGGCGTACGCAAACGCAACAATAAACAACTATCAATGAGAAATGAGGAATCAGTTTCCTCATTTCTCATTACTAATTAATTATTAACTATTATTTTAAAATTAAAAACATTATGAAAAAAATTCTACTTTTTGCCGCAGCTGCAATGGCTGCAGTATCAGTAAGTGCCCAGGACTGGAATGCTACCAACTCCGGATCACTGCCAAAAGGAACAACAATCCTTGACAACGACTATGCTACGGTCGTTACAGCTGTTCAGGACACAGAGACCGCACTCATCAAGGATGAGAACGACAAAAACGACCCCAAGACCTACGGAGGCTACGACTTCACCAAGTATATCAACATCCGTGTTGATGCCGCTCCTGCAGAAGACAATAACTGGGAAGGCACAGCGTACGCCGATGCAACGCCTAATGGAATCTCTCTCATCGTTACTGCCAAGCAGAACACCGACATGACTCTCTACTACAAGCATGGTGAAGGCAAGGCTGTGTCGTGCTACGACCAGAACTCAAAAGAAGACGTAGCCATCACCGAAGTTGCGGTTGAGGGTCTCGCAAACTACTACACTGGTACATACAAATTCATCGCCGGTCACGTATATACCATCTATGCAAAGGGTGGTACGACAGGTCTGAATGGCATCAATACCGCCGCAGGAACATACGTTGAGCCGCAGAGCAAGGTTTACGGCTACACCGGCAACACCAACAAAGTAACATACGGTGACGGCGCTACGATGCAAATCTCAGGAAACACATCGAAGAACTATGGTAAGGGCGGTGCAAACATCAAAGTAGGCGATGCAGCATACAGCAGCATCAAGAACTCTAACGGCGCACAGAACACCTTCACAGCTGCAACAGGCAAGAAAATCTATCGCATGACATTCTATGCCGTTCCTAACAGTGATGGCGCATCACCCAAATTCACTGAGTTCAACGGCACGACAATGGACGTAGCCATAACAACAGCAAAAGACGGAAACAACCCAACCCAAACCATCATGTGCATTAACGGTGCCGAGTCGGTTACCTTCACATACGGTGGTGCTCAGGTTAACTTCGTTGTTGACGTTGACTACTCCGCGACTTCTTACGATTCTCAGTACGACCCGACTTCCGGCGAAGCAGGCATCTCCAGCCTGAAGGCTTCTGCTGAAAACAGCATCGACGGCCAGCTCTTCAACCTCGCAGGCCAGAAAGTTGCCGACGGCTACAAGGGTCTTGTAATCAAGAACGGCAAGAAATTCATCCAGAAATAATCTTGCACTGAAATTCCAAACTTTATAATCCCTTGATACCAAGGGATTATAAAAGTTCCGAAATAAATAATCCCTTAGTTCTAAGGGATTATTTTGTTTTGAAAATATTTGTATTACCATTATTTATTATTACCTTTGCATGAACAAAAATAAAAAACATAAAACAGTAATATCATGAGTTCAAGCATCAGAGGAGGCGAAGCATGGAAACATCGCCACTATCGCTGGAAAAGCGGCGAGCCGGAACCAAGAATCAAGCGCAAACTGAAAGTAGAACCACAGTTTTCGTTCGAACAGCTGTACATATCGCCGCTGCATCAACAACAATGGAATGGAACAGGCATTCACATTCTCGACGAATATGCCAGGATGCTTTCAGAGGGCGCTACAGACTTCAAGCCGCTCTACGAACGCTATGGAGTGTCGGCAAAGGATTTCAGCTCGCTGGCATTCATACTCACCGGACTGTCGGCTCAGGAGATGCGCATGAAATATCAGGTGAGGATAATGGACGAGCTGCTGCGCTTCACCGACATGCCCCCAGCCGAAGTAGCACGCCGCAGCGGCATCGGCACGCTCAACAACCTGTATCTCGTGTGCAAGCGCACCTATAACCAGTCGCCTGTAGAACACCGCAAGAAAATGAAAAGTAGCCAATAGCTTTGGTTAGTTTGTTGTCTGCTAAATTGGAATTTATTGGTCAAGCGGATAGGGGAAAGTATAATGTTCAATTCCAAAAGCGCGAAATTCACCATTGATAAAAGATACTTTCCAA
>CAMOEW010000004.1 GCA_946612625.1 uncultured Prevotella sp. | reverse complement strand
CGACAGCATTTCCAAAACTCAGGAATTCGCATCGCTCCTGACGACAGCATTTCAGTAAAAAAAATGGAAGCAACTGACAACCAGCCACTTCCACCGAACACCAAATTAACCTTTGGTCGGGATGAGGCGACTCGAACGCCCGACCCCTACGTCCCGAACGTAGTGCGCTACCAACTGCGCTACATCCCGAATGCTTTTGAAAAGCGGGTGCAAAGTTAATGCATTTTTTTCAAATACGTGCAGGATTTTAGAGAAAAATTTCGAAAAGGGGGATTTTTTTTACTATTTCTTCGCTCCCCTCATCTTGAATTGCTTGAACTCGTCGCATCGCGACACGTACTGGCTTGGCTTGCTGCCGTTAGCATGCTCAAAGGCGGCGAGGGCGGCCAGGGTCTGATAGTGCTGCGACTGTTTGTTGAGTTGCGTGACGAAGTCGCCCTTTTGCTCATCCCACACGCTCTCCCGCCATGGTGTGGCGTAGAGTTCCCGCCAGGTGAGGGCAAAGAGCACTTTCTCCCTGAAGCTGTTGTCGGTGGTAGCAGCAGCCTGCCGCAACAGGGCGACGGCCTTGGCGGTGAAGTCTGTCTCGTTGGCGCGCAGGGTGTCGTTTACGCTCTTGCCATATTGGGTTAGGTACCAGCAGTCGCCCCTGAAACTGGCCTGTGCATAGCGCACGGCGAGGTCGTAGGCTCGCTGCTGCCGGGCTTGCTCGGAGAGCATGCTTTGTCCGCTCTCTAAGCGCTGCATCTCCTGGGCGAAGGCGAGTTTGTAGTTGTGCTTCAGGTGCTGAGGCTCGTCGCCGTAGACGATGCTCAGCGGTAGCCATTGGCGCTTCATCCAGGGTTCAACGTTGTAGTTGCGGTGGGCGGCATAGACGGCGGTGCCTTGGCTGTTGAGGTAGGCGATGGGCACCTGCTTGAGCCACTCCTGTGCCTGTTCCCACTGGCAGAGACGCAGGTATTTCGTGCCGATGAGGTCGGTCATCAGCGTGTCGTTGCTCTCCATACGGGGCTTCAGCCACTGGTCGATGGCTGTCGTTGCCGGACTCTTGATGTAGCGGTTGAGGGCTATCAGACGGTCTACACGCATAGTGTCGATATAGTTCCGATAGCCGTTCTTGGTGATGTTGAGCAGTGCTGCAACAACTTCTTGGCGTCCGGCCCGTGTATATTTGTCTATGAGCACCTGATGCGTCAGCCGGTCTAGCACTTCGGTGTAGTGGGTGCCTTCGATGTCGCCGTATGCTTTCTTTTCCTCATCGTCTTTCTTCGAGAGCCACTGCAGTTCCTGTGCCAGCTGGTCGTCGGTCATCTGTGTCTGTGCAGCACAGATATAGAGCTGCAGCACATGGGCATTGTCGGCCATGCGCGGCGTGCCTTTCAGGGTCGTGGCTTTACGGATGTCCTGCAGGGCCTGCTGCCTGTCGCTGAAGAGATACTCCAGCCAGGCCTTGGCACTCTGCCAGAGTGCTGGCGACTCGGACTTTCCCTCCTTGACCACCTGCTGGCAGAACTGTCTCATCTGTGCAGCTTCCTTGGCCTGTATGTTGCGCACAAACATCTTTCCGGGCCAGTTGTAGCCCTCGTTCTCGGCATCGAGCGTCTCCTGGGCATTGTTCACGAAGTCTTGCACAAGGAAGGGCAGCACGGGCGAGTTGGCATTCTGCATGTACTCCTGCCGTATGGCTTCGTATGAGCGTTTCTTGTAGTAGTGGGTCATCAGGCTCTCTGCGTCGCCCATGGCGGCGAACATGCCGACGGCTTGGTCGGTCTTGCCGGTCTTAAGGAGTGCGCCGGCATAGATGTTCTGCATCATGTCGCGGTAGACGGTCTCAATGTACTTGCTGGCAGTCTGTTCCCAGAAGGTGACGTTCTCCTGGTGGCGGCCCAGCATCATGTTGCAACGCATGAAGAGTAGGGCATGCTGACTGCGCAGGCGGGTCTTCAGCTTGCCTTGTGCGTAGGTGCGTATGGTCTGGAGCGTCTGCCGCCGTTGGGCGAGTTGCTGCTTGGTGGGATATTCCCAACGGTCGCGGGCGGCCTCGGCACAGTTCAGGTATTTGCGTAGGTTCTTGACGTAGCCCACCATCAGGGCATCGTTTTTCTTCTGTGCTGCCTTGATAATCTCGTCGGCATCGAAGAAGAAGTAACTGTCGGTAGTGCCGAGATAGGCTTGCCAGTTGTTGTCGGCAATACGGTTTACCCGCTGAGAGAAACTCTCGCGGTTGTAGACACTGAACAGATAATAGTTGTGGGTATCCATCCATCCGCAGGCGAGCATCGGTGCTGCGATGGCTGCCAGCAGGTTAGTGATGATATATTTTCTCATAGTCTTCAGGAGTGTATCTGTTTACGTTCTCTTTGTCTAAGTGATAAGTTATGATGGTCTGTCGCAAACTCCGGCGCTCTTGTTCTGCCGCCTGTTTCACGCGGAGAATCTCTTCTGCTGCCACCTCGTGGGTTATCCAGACGCCGTGGATATGTCGCTGCCACTGGTAGATGGGATAGGCCGCGGCCAGAGGCAGCGGGTAGTCGGTGAGACGGCTGAGATAGGGTTTGACGTCGCGAATGTCGAGTATCGGATTACGCTCTGTGAACCGGCGCGGGTCGCCGGTGTTGTAGAGCATCAGCACGCCGTAGTCCACGGGTGGTGCGGGCATTGAGAGCTGGTGCAGTCGGATGGTGGTGGAGATTCTCCTCCTCCCCTCACCTTTAGTCCTCCACTCTCCATTCTCTATAGTCTTGAGAAAGCGGTAGTAGTTCGTCAGGCTGTGCGCGGTGTAGTCGCAGTCTATTTGTATCTCGCTGACACTGTGGATGTCGTTGGTCTCGTTCATCTGCAGGATACGGTCGACGACCTTCTCCGCCAGGTCTTCGTGGTACTCGTGCATACAGTCCTCGGTGATATAGACGGTGGGGATAATCTCTACGCCTTCGGGCAGTGTGTCGCTGAAGGTCAGGGTGGCGTTGGGCATGGGATTATGACCGTCCATCACTACGTCGAAGTAGCGGCAGTACACCTTATTAATATTATACTGTTTGAGGAATGTGCGTTCGGTGCTGTCGAGACGAAGGTCTGTCCGCCAATAATAGACGGCGTTGCCAGTTGCCATCTCCCCGCGGTTGCCGTGGCAGGCCGTCAGGAGCAGTATAGACAGTATGACATATAGGATGCGGGTCACAGCAGGTCTGGCAGTTGGTAGAGTCGGGTGCTGTTCGAGCCCTTGATGAGTATGCACTTCCCTTCAGGGCGCTGTGTGGCTATGGCGGTTTTCACAGCCTCCACGTCGGTAAACTTGCGGAAATGGCATTGGGTCTTGCCAAACTCCTCGCCTACAAGCCATACCTCCTCGATGCCGGTTGTCTGCAGATAGTCCACCACCTTCTGGTGTTCTTCGGCAGATGCCTCGCCCAGTTCGCGCATGTCGCCGAGGATTGCCATCTTGTGGTCAGCCTGTATCAGTGCGAAGTTTTCAAGGGCGGCTTTCATCGACGAGGGATTGGCATTATAGGCATCTACTATCAGTCGGTTGCTTGCCGTTACAGTCATCTGTGAGCGGTTGTTGCTGGGGACATAGTTTTCCAGTGCATGGCAAATCTGCTGTGGGTTAATGTCGAATTGCATACCCACCGCGATAGCAGCAAGCATATTATCGAGATTGTATGAGCCGATAAGTTGAGAATTGACGGCGTATGTCTGCGAGTCAGTCTTGCTCCATTCGAAGCGCAGGAATGGGTCACACGCAATAATCCGTCCGTTCACCTGTCCATCGCCGTTTTGGGAATAGGTATATAACCGGCTCACTCCCCTTTCTTCTGCCATCTTCATCAGATGGTCGTTGTCGGCATTGATAAAAATCAGCGAGTCTCGCAAGAAATCATAAAGTTCGCCTTTGGTCTTCTTCACGCCCTCAAACGATCCGAAGCCCAGCAGATGCGCTCGTCCCACGTTTGTTATCAGTCCGCAGGTAGGTTCCACAGTCTCGACAAGCGTTTTAATATCCCCGGGATGGCTGGCGCCCATTTCAATCACAGCAATGTCATGTTCTTGATTAAGTCGGAAGAGTGTTTTCGGCACTCCAACATCGTTGTTGAAGTTACCTTGCGTGTAAAGCACGTTGTACTTCTCTGAGAGTACGGCAGCGATGAGTTCCTTTGTGGTGGTCTTGCCGTTGGTGCCCGTGATACCGATTACCGGGATGTTGAACTGGCGGCGGTGCTCGCGAGCCATATCCTTGTATGTCTGCAGACAGTCGTCCACCACAATGATTCTGTCGTTTTTCGCCTTCAGATCAGCCTCGTCAACAATAGCGTAGGCGCAACCTTTCTCCAATGCCTGGAGCGCAAACTTATTACCGTCGAACGACTCGCCCTTCAATGCCAGGAATATCGAGCCTTCCGGACAGTTGCGACTGTCGGTGGTGATTATCGGATGACTCTTGTATAGTTCATATAAACTGCTTATCAGTGTTTCATTCATCTTGCTTTGAAATTTTCGGCAAAGGTACACATTTTCTGCATTCGCAGACAATTATTTTATCCAAATAATGTGAATTTCTTAAATTATTTCCATGATAATGCCGATGTTTCAATAATTCTTTGTATTTTTGCGAAGAAATGGCAGAATATACTATTAATCTACGCGGATGTCTGATGGATTTGGAATCGCCCAAGGTGATGGGAATCCTGAACGTGACTCCCGATTCGTTTTTCTGCGGAAGCCGTGCTCAGAGTCCAGAAATTATATCCGGACAAGTCCGCCGTATGATTGCCGATGGTGCCGACATCATCGACATCGGAGCCTGTTCCACGCGTCCCGGCGGAGCCATTGTGAGCGAGTCCGAGGAAATGTCGCGGCTGAGAAGTGCCCTTAAAGTCATTACCCACGAAGCGAGCGGTGTTCCGCTGAGCATCGACACATTCCGTCCCGATGTTGCAAAGATGTGTGTCGGGGAATATGGTGTTGCCATCATCAACGACGTTGGCAATGCCGACACAAGGGAAGAAATGTTCCGCACGGCAGCCGCCTTGCGCGTACCTTATATATTAATGTCAACGCAGCCGACATTGCACGACATGCTCATCACCTTTTCACGCGAGGTGCAACAGCTGCGCGACCTCGGGCAAAAAGACATCATCATCGACCCGGGATTCGGATTCGGCAAGACTCTGGAGCAGAACTATGCAATCCTGTCGGAACTGGAGAACCTCGCTGTACTCGGGCTGCCGGTATTGGTGGGCATTTCGCGCAAGTCGATGATTCAGAAAGTGCTTGGCCTCACAGCCGACGAGTCGCTCAACGGCACTACAGTGCTGAATGCCATCAGCCTGATGAAGGGAGCCTCGATACTAAGGGTTCACGATGTGCGCGAAGCACGCGAAACAGTGCTTATAAGTAGTAAATTGTCAAACAGCAAATACTCAAACAGTAAAATCCCTCATGTTTTTCCACATTGAACTAAAAGACATCATCGACATCATCCTTGTCGCCCTGATGCTCTACAATATATTCCGGGTGATGCGAGAATCGCGCAGCATAAATGTCTTTATCGGCATAATGATATTCGTGGTGCTGTGGCTCATTGTTTCGCAGATTCTTGAAATGCGGTTATTGGGCAGCATCATGGACAAGCTTGTGAGCGTGGGAGTAATCGGGCTTATTATCCTTTTCCAGGAAGACATACGCAAGTTTCTCTACGACCTTGGCGCCCACGGCAAGATGCGTTCGCTCATGCGAATATTTTCACAGGACACCAAGGAATCCAATGTGGCCGACAAAGAGATGATTATGCCAATAGTAATGGCATGTCAGAACATGTCGAGGCGCAAAGAGGGAGCACTGATAGTGATGCAGCGCAGCATCCCTCTCGACGACATAATAGCCACCGGCAACACAATCGATGCACGTATCGACCAGCTTCTAATAGAGAACATTTTCTTCAAGAATTCACCTCTTCACGATGGCGCCATGATAATCACCGGAAACAGAATACAGGCAGCCGGATGCATCCTTCCTGTGAGCCACGACCTTGACATTCCTAAGGAACTGGGATTGCGCCACCGTGCTGCATTAGGAATATGCCAGGAGACCGACGCTCTTGCAGTAGTGGTTTCCGAAGAGACAGGAAGCATCAGCGTCTTTGTGGGAGGCGAAATGAAGCTCCGCCTCAGCACAGAGAAGCTGGAGAGCCTTTTGTCTCTCAAAATGTTAAAAAGTTAAAAGGTTATAGACTATCAATCACTATTCCGAATATTTTCACTACCTTTGCAGCAGACTGATAACAATCATATAATTTATTCATCAAATAAAAACAAACGAAATGGATTTAGTACAACAAATCATTGCTCGTGCAAAGAGCAACAAGCAGTGCATCGTTCTTCCTGAGGCAGAAGAGGAGCGCACACTGAAGGCAGCCGACATGGTGTTGCGTGACGACATTGCCGACCTTATCCTCATCGGCAACCCAGACAAAGTACACGCAATGGCAAAGGAATTCGGACTTCAGCACATTGACAAGGCAACGCTCATCGACCCCGAGAACTGCGAGAAGAGCGAGGAATATGCACAGCTTCTGGCAGAGCTTCGCAAGAAGAAGGGCATGACCATCGAGCAGGCTCGTGAGCTCGTCAAGAATCCTCTCTATCTTGGATGCATGATTATCAAAACCGAAGGTGCCGACGGTCAGATCAGCGGTGCTCTCTCCACTACAGGCGATACACTTCGTCCTGCGCTCCAGATTATCAAGACCGCTCCAGGCATCACATGCGTAAGCGGAGCAATGCTTCTCATCACCCAGGCACATCAGTATGGCGAAGACGGCATTCTCGTGATGGGCGACGTAGCCGTAACTCCGATGCCCGACGAGAACCAGCTGGCTCAGATTGCCGTATGCACGGCTCAGACCGCCAAGAGCGTAGCCGGCTTTGCCGATCCTCGCGTAGCCATGCTCAGCTTCTCTACGAAAGGCAGTGCCACTCACGAAGTAGTTGACAAGGTTATAGCTGCCACGAAGATAGCCAAGGAGATGGCTCCCGAGCTGAAAATCGACGGCGAGCTTCAGGCCGACGCAGCTCTTGTTCCGAAGGTGGGCGAGAAGAAGGCTCCCGGCAGTGAGATTGCCGGTCATGCCAACGTTCTTGTTGCACCATGCCTCGAAGTGGGTAATATCGCATACAAGCTCATAGAGCGTATCGGCGGCGCAGTGGCTCTCGGCCCGATCCTTCAGGGTATCGCCCGTCCGGTCAACGACCTCTCACGCGGCTGTTCTGTTGACGATATTTATAAGATGGTGGCTATCACAGCCTGCCAAGCAATGGATGCAAAGAAGTAAAAAAAGGTTATGAAAATATTAGTTTTGAATTGCGGTTCTTCTTCGATTAAGTATGCACTTTACGATATGGATTCGAAGAAGGTGATGACCAGCGGCGGTGCTGAGCGCGTTGGTCTTGACGGTGCATTTGTGAAAGTAAAGCTTGCCAATGGCGAGAAGAAACAGATTATGCACGACATTCCCGAGCACACCGAGGGAGTGAAGTTTATTTTTTCCCTGCTGACCGATCCTGAAATTGGTGTTATCAAGGACTTGAAGGAGATTGATGCCGTAGGCCACCGTATGGTGCATGGCGGCGAGAAGTTCAACAAGAGCGTACGCCTCACTCCAGAGGTGCTCGCAGCTTTCGAGGCCGTGAGCGACCTTGCTCCCCTTCACAACCCCGCCAACCTAAAGGGCGTTCGTGCCGTTGACGAGCTGATGCCCGGCCTGCCTCAGGTGGGAGTCTTCGACACGGCATTCCATCAGACTATGCCTGCAAAGGCATTCATGTATGCCATTCCTTACGAGTTGTACGAGAAGTATGGCGTCCGTCGCTATGGTTTCCACGGAACATCGCATCGCTATGTCAGCGCCCGTGCGCTGGAGTTCCTGGGCATGAAGGCAGAGGGTTCGAAAGTGATCACATGCCATGTTGGCAACGGTGGCTCCATTGCTGCTGTCGTTGACGGCAAGTGCGTTGACACATCAATGGGCCTCACACCTCTTGAGGGCCTTGTAATGGGAACGCGTTCTGGCGACATCGACGGTGGTGCGGTGACATTCCTTGAGAAGAAGCTGAACCTTAATCCTGATGAGATGTCGAACCTTCTGAACAAGAAGAGCGGCGTTGCCGGTATCACGGGCGGTTCGAGCGACATGCGCGACGTTGAGAATGCCGCCAAGGGTGGCGACGAGCGCGCTCGTCTGGCACAGGACATGTATTTCTATCGCATCAAGAAGTATATCGGTGCCTACGCAGCTGCCATGGGCGGTGTTGACGTTATCGTCTTTACCGCCGGTGTTGGTGAGAATCAAGTATCCATGCGCGAAGAGGTCTGCAAGGGTCTTGAGTTCCTCGGCGTAAAGTTCGACACCAAGAAGAACAACATCCGTGGCGAAGAGGCTGTCATCTCTGCCGACGATTCAAAGGTCAAGGTTGTGGTCATTCCTACCGACGAGGAGCTGATGATTGCCACCGACACTATGAATCTGATTTAACACAATCGATTCCATAACAAAAAAACGCTGCGCTTTCGCAGCGTTTTTTCGTTATGGTCGGCTCTCACCTTCCACGTATTCCTCTAAGAACATATGGTCGCCGTCCCAGACAGCGTATGTAAAATGGTTTATCCAGTCGCCGATAATCATCATGCGTGCCTTTTTTGACACCTTGATGTCAAGCTCGATATGCCGGTGCCCGTAGATGAAATAGTCGATATTATCGTGAGTCTCGATGTATTTCTTCGTAAACTGTACAAGGAATTCCTTGTCATCGCCCATATACGGCGGTTCTTCTCCGTCAGGGCGCTTCAGTCGGCTGTGCTTCGCCCAATTTAGTCCAAACCACATTCCCCACCGTGGATGCAGTGCAGAAAAGAGACACTGACAAACACTATTGTGGAAGATTGACCGTATCACCTTGAATCCCTTTCCGGGATCTCCGAGTCCATCTCCATGAGCAAGAAAAAACACCTTTCCGTATATCTCGGTCGTTATCGGGGTTTTATGAAGTACCACGCCACATTCTTTTTCCAGATAGTCATATGCCCAGATGTCGTGGTTTCCGGTAAAGAAATGTACCTCTACACCCATGTCTGTAAGCTCCGACAACTTTCCCAAGAATCGCGTATAACCTTTCGGCACTACATAGCGGTATTCATACCAAAAATCAAACATGTCGCCCAGCAGAAACACAGCCGAGGCTTTCTCCTTTATACTGTCGAGAAATCGTACAAGCCGCCGCTCCTGCATTCGTCCGTGCGGAATGGCAAGCGACCCGAGATGGGCATCGGAAAGAAAATATACGTTCTTCATAAGTCTTTCTTGTTGCTACGCCGAAAAGCGACGTCGCTTGATTATCAGTCAAATCCCAGTTCCACTCGTGCCTCTTCACTCATCATGCTTTGATCCCACGCCGGCTCAAACACGAGATTCACGTTGGCACTCTTCACTCCGTCAACGCTTTCGAGTTTTGTGCGCACATCCTCGAGAATAAAGTCGGCAGCAGGACAGTTTGGTGCGGTGAAGGTCATGTCAACATCCACGCTGCCATCATCGTTCACCTCAATCTTGTAAATCATTCCCAGGTCGTAGATGTTTACAGGTATTTCCGGGTCATATACAGTCTTCAGCACGTCAACGATGCGTTCCTCGGTCAGAGTCTTTTCTTCCTGCGTCATTATTGTCTGGAATAATTACCTATGCTTATTTTTGTATGACATTGCTGAAATCAAACTGCGTGTAGTTCGCTCCCTTCTCATTCAGGCGTATAGATTTGAGCAGATGATTCTTGCCATCGATGGTCAGCACAAACGACTGATACATTTGCCGTTTCTGTTTCTTGCCATTAGCTGTCTGCGGAGTAATTGTTACAACACTGCCATTGTCCTCCACCTTTGCGTTCTTCAATTCCGTACCGCTGACAATACAGCTGAGCATGTTCAGCATCGGTTCCATCGGACTCTTGCCACCCACTTCTGCCACGCGCTTCTTTCCGTCGCGTACCATGGTAAAGGTCTTGCCCTCCATTATCAGCTTGTCATCGGCCGAAAAAACAATATTCATCTTCGAGGAATTCTTGTACGTGAACTTACCCTTTGCAACAGCATCTTTTGTCACTGCCTCACGATGACGCGTACGGACCACATCAGCAGTAATCGTACTTGTTTTCTTCAGTATTGAGGCCATCTTTTGCAGCCCAGCGTTCTGTGCACTTGCGCACACCGGCAGCAGCATAAGCACTGCCATGATCATCATTTTCAATGTCTTTACCATTCAAATCTATATTTTCAAAAAAATCAGATGCAAAGGTAGCCTAAAATGCAGAAATAACAAAAAATATTAAATATTTTTGGATAAAATTTCGGCTAATAACATTAAAATCCGTACTTTTGCAGAAAAATTTGTCAGATGGAGGCAAAAGACTACGTACGCGACTATCGTCGCTACCTCAAACTGCAACGCGGATATTCACCGAACACTCTCGATGCTTATCTTCACGACCTTGACAAGCTTCTCGCCTATCTTCAGCGCGAGCATAAACACGTGACCGAGGTTGAACTTGCCGACCTTCAACACTTTGCCGCCGGCCTGCACGACATCGGCATCCATCCCCGCTCGCAGTGTCGCATACTGAGCGGCGTGCGCTCCTTCTACCGATTCCTTCAGATCGACGGATATATCGACAACGACCCTACCGAGCTGCTCGAGTCGCCACAGATTGGAGAGCATCTGCCAGAGGTGCTCTCCACCGAGGAAATCGACAGCATGGAAGAGAGCATCGACCTGAGCACGAACGAAGGCCAGCGCAACCGCGCCATCATCGAAGTGCTCTTCTCATGCGGGCTGCGCGTCAGCGAACTGTGCACTCTGCTCATCTCCAACCTATATCTCGACGAAAAGTTTATTAAGGTCAACGGCAAAGGTTCGAAGGAGCGCCTTGTGCCTATATCACCCAAGGCCATCCACGAACTTGAGCTGTGGTTCATCGACCGCAACAGCTTGAACATCAAACCCGGCGAGGAAGACTACGTGTTTCTGAACCGCCGCGGTCATCATCTCACACGCACAATGATTCTCATCATGATAAAGCGTCAGGCTATCAAGGCCGGCATCACCAAGACCATCAGCCCACACACGCTGCGCCACTCGTTTGCCACGTCGCTGCTCGAGGGGGGAGCCGACCTGCGTGCCATCCAAGCTATGCTGGGCCACGAAAGCATCGGTACTACCGAGATTTACACACATATCGACACCACCACTCTGCGTCGTGAGATTCTCGAGCATCATCCACGCAACATGCACAAACAATTGTAAAACCAAAAATACATAAAAATGAACACAAGACAAAGATTCCTTGCCACTGTCACGCTGATGCTCAGCATAACGACAGCCATGATGGCACAAATGATGCCGCCAATTCCGGTTGATCCAGATGTGAAAATAGGTAAGCTTGCCAACGGGCTCACCTACTATATCCGCCACAACGAGTGGCCTGAGCACCGTGCCGAGTTCTTTATCGCCCAGCGTGTGGGTTCTATCCAGGAAGAAGACGACCAGCGCGGACTGGCCCACTTCCTTGAGCACATGTGTTTCAACGGCACCGACAACTTCCCGTCGAACAATGTGGTGCGCTACTGCGAGAGCATCGGCGTACAGTTCGGACGCGACCTCAACGCCTATACCGGCATCGACCAGACGGTATATAACATATCCAACGTGCCAACCGACCGCCAGAGTGCCCTCGATTCGTGCCTGCTCATCCTCCACGACTGGGCCGACGGTCTTCTGCTGGAACCAGAGGAGATAGACAAGGAACGTGGCGTGATTCACGAGGAATGGCGAATGCGCACAAGTGCCGCGATGCGCATGTTCGAGCGTTCGCTGCCTAAGCTCTATCCAGGTTCGAAATACGGACACCGTTTTCCCATCGGACTGATGTCGGTGGTTGACAACTTCAAGCCGCAGACACTACGCGACTATTACGAGAAGTGGTACCGCCCCGACAACCAGGCCATCATCGTAGTGGGCGACGTTGATGTAGCTCATGTGGAAGCCGAGATTCAACGTCTCTTCGGCAACATCATAATGCCAGAGAACGCCACGCCGGTATCGACCTATCCCGTTCCCGACAATGCCGAGGCAATCGTTGTGGTTGACAAGGACAAGGAAATGAGCATCAACGAAGTGGAACTGATATTCAAGCATGAGGCATATCCAGAGGCAGAGAAAAACAACATTCAATATCTGATGGTCAACTACCTCATCGGAGCAGCCACCACCATGCTCAACAACCGCATCGGCGAAGCAGCGAAGAAAGCTGACTGTCCGTTTCTACAAGCCGGTGCCAGCTACGGTCAGTTCCTTTTCTCGAAGAGTCTGGAAGCCTTCGACCTCTCGGCCGTTCCCAAGGACGGACAGACTGAAGAGGCACTGAAAGCAGTGCTCATCGAAGCACGCCGTGCCGCAGAATTCGGATTCACGGCAACCGAATATAAGCGCTATACCGCCGACTATCTCAGCACACTCGAAAAAAACTACTCCAACAAGGACAAGCGTTACAACGTGCAGTTTGCCAACCAATACAAAAACCACTTCCTCAGCAACGAACCTATCCCCTCTATCGACATAACCTATCAGATGATGAAACAAGTGGTACCGAACATTCCCGTCGAGGCAGTCAACGAGCTGATGAAACAGATGGTGCTAAACAACGACTCCAACGTTATCATCATTAACTTCAATGCCGAGAAAGAAGGTGCAACCTACCCAACCGAGCAAAGTCTGTTGAAGGCTCTGCACGACGGGCGTGCTGAAGCCGTAACGCCATATATCGACAATGTGAAAGACGAGCCACTAATGGCATCGACGCCCAAGCCGGGAAAGATTGTGAATGAGACCGTCAACGCCACATTCGGATATAAGGAGCTGAAGCTCTCCAACGGTGCTACAGTAATCCTGAAACCTACCGATTTCAAGAAAGATCAAGTATTGCTCAGAGGTGAAGGCTTCGGAGGCTACTCACTATACGGAGCTGACGACTTCGACAATATCGACATGTTCGACGATGCCATCGCAGCCAGTGGACTGGGTAATTTCTCAAGCACCGAATTAGAAAAAGCTCTCGCCGGAAAGATTGCCAGCGCCAGACTGACTATAGGCGACAGCCGCACCCACGTGAGCGGTTCGGCAACTCCGACCGATGTGGAGACCCTGCTGCAGTTGGTATATCTCAATTTCACGGCTATCAACAAAGACCAAGAGTCGTTCGATAATATGATGAAGACTACCGAGCTCGAGCTGAAGAACAAAGCGCAGTCGCCCGAGAGCGCATTCAGCGACTCAGTGAAGGTGACGCTGTCAAACTATAACCCGCGCATGGTTCCGATGACCGTCGAACGCCTTGCTGCCGTCAGTTACGACCGCATACTCCAGATAGCCCGCGAACAGACGAGCAATGCTGCCGCATTCACGTTCACCATCATAGGCAACTACGACGAAGCCCGGCTGCTCCCACTCATTGAAACATATCTCGCATCGCTGCCTTCGACAAATAATATCGTAAAGGGGCACGACATCCAGACCCCCATCAAAGGAGTACTCGTCAACAGCTTCCGTCGCAAGATGGAGACACCGAAGGCAATGGCCGTGATGGCATGGATAACAGAAGAAATACCATATTCGCTCGAAAACAGCATCAGGGCAAGCATGGCAGGACAGGTGCTCATGATGATGGCAACAAAAGAAATACGCGAAGAAGCTGGTGTGGCATACAGCCCAATAGCACAGGCCGGATGTACGCGCGACGACTATAAGAGCCAAAGTGCCATCATCGCCATGAACGAACTGCGCCCGGAAAAGGCCGACACTGCACTGCTGATGATGCGCGACGAGGTGGAGCGCCTCGCGCGAAGCTGCGACAGCGACATGCTCACGAAGGTGAAGGAATACATGCTCAAGCAGCACGGCGACGACGTAAAGACCAACGGTTACTGGGCAGGCATCATTGCTGCCTTCCGACAGTGGGGCATCGACATGCACACAGACTACGAGCAGACAGTAAAGGCGCAGACGCCAGAAACAATATCTCGCTTCGTTGCCGAAGTACTGAGCTCCGGCAACCGAGCCGAGGTAATCATGCAAACGGAAAATAAAGAATAGAGCCGGAGGGCATGTCTGTTATTTCTGGCATGCCCTCCTCATTTCTAAAATATCATGAGCCACGCGCTCAGAGAAGAGCCTGCGTCCGCGCGCACTGAGATGCATCGGGTCAACAAACATGCTGTCATCAGCGCCGAAGAGCGACGTATAATCTAACAACTGTAATCTTTCCTTGCTGGCAATGTCACCTATCTGGCGGCGAAACGCATCCATATCGAAGTGAGGACAACCGTCGGCAGTATGTGTCGGCGAGCAGATAAGAACAACCTCGATACCACGTCTGCGACAGTCACCAAGGAACTCAAGGAAATCACACATAATACGCTCATCATGCTCAAGCGGATGGAATATCTCGCCGGCGAAGTAGCCTTCGCTGTGATAGGGAATATCGAGAGGTGGAAGATGAAGCGAATCAACGGTCAGAAACTTCACCAGATTACCGATGCTTGCCGGATGGCCAGCATACTTGAATGGCAGCCAGCGGCTGCCAGAGAGTTCGCTGCACGACTCTATATAGAACCGGAACTGAGGCAGGTCAATATACGGCAGGAACTCTATCTGATAGCGGGAATTGACATCGCCGAAAAAAGCCCATTGGCATACATCCTGAATGATAAGTCGCGGCTTGACATTACATGCAATATACGGTTTATACATCAGATTATAGTCGAAATCAAAAGGAAAACCAGGAAAACCTATATTCAGACTTTTCACCTGGAGAACGGAATCTATAACCGGCGACAGATAATTGCCTGTGCGCGAATTGCCCATGATGAGCACATCGGCATCATAACGGCGGTCGTAGAATGTATTCAAGACACTATACGGCCATTCAGCGACATAATTGCGGGCCGACGTGTCATAAACATACTGGAATCCATAGAGTGATGAGACGACACACAATATACAGAGTGATATTTTTATCAGGAACTTATTCATGCGCGGTTAGAACTGAAAGTATATGAACTCGCTCTTCTGCTGAGGCATAAGGAAATAGATTGCGACGACAGTAGCCACATAGACAGCATAGCGAAGAAAAACCGAACGCACATGCGAAAAGTCGAAAGCATGTTGCCGGCTACGCTGAATCCACTCGATAATGATTACCACGAGGCAGTTAATCAATACTCCTGCACCGCTTACATTACTGAAGGTGAACGCCGACGGGGTAAGCATCCTCACTATATACTCATAAGCCTGCCCGATGGTCTCGGCACGGAACAGAATCCATCCGAACACTGCCAGCACGAACGTTGACAACATCTGCCCCGTCTCCTTCAGCGAGGGCAACGCTCTGCCTGCCGCCACGTCGTCAGTGTATTTCACGTTCCATCCAAGGAGCATGAACATCGCAAGAAGGAAAGCATGATACAAGCCCCATGCCACAAACGTCCAGTTGGCCCCATGCCACAGACCACTGACTCCAAACACAATAATAGTGTTGCGAATAGACTTAGCCATTGAGCAGCGGCTGCCGCCAAGGGGGAAGTAAATATAGTCGCGGAACCACGTCATCAGCGAGATATGCCAGCGACGCCAGAAGTCGTTAATGTTACGCGAGAAATAGGGATAATTAAAATTGCGCTTCAGGTCGAAGCCGAACAGCCGGGAACAGCCGATGGCAATATCGCTGTAGCCGGAGAAATCACCATAGATTTGGAATGTGAAGAGTAGGGCTCCGATGAAAAGCACTATTCCTGGCTGAACCTCATAGTTGCTCCATATAATATTCGCAGCAGCGGCACAGCCGTCGGCAACGACAAGCTTCTTTAGAAATCCCCACAGCATCTGCCGGCAGCCATCCACGGCCTTGGCATAGTCGAACCGCCGTTCGCGCTGGAACTGAGGCAGAAGATTTGTGGCACGCTCGATAGGACCTGCCACGAGCTGCGGGAAGAAACTGATGTAGGCGAAGAATTCCACGGGGTCGTGGGTGGCACGTATGTTGTGGCGATACACGTCGATGGTATAGCTCAGCGCCTGGAACGTGTAGAAACTGATGCCCACGGGCAGGATGATGTTGAGCGTAGCCCAGTCGAGCTCGTATCCTACCGACGAGAACAATGCCGCCATATTCTCCATGAAGAAGTTGTAGTATTTGAATACGGCAAGGATGAACAGATTCAACACGATGTTTGAAGCACTGACAGCCTGCTGCCGACGGCGATTGCCCTCCCACTTCTCCAACAGTATGCCGCTCAGGTAGCTGCAAAGTGACGTGAAGGCAATGAGAATCAAGAAACGCCAGTCCCACCATCCGTAGAACACATAGCTGGCAGCAACCACAAACAGATTTTGCGTACGGCGCCGACAGAAGACGAACCAATAGAGCAGAAACACTATCGGCAGGAATAAAAGGAACTCTAATGAATTAAACAGCATCTGTATCTTGATTGTATGTTGTTGACAAGATTCGTCTTTTTTCTTTTAACATGCAAAGGTACTCAAAAAATTTAAGCTAAAGGCAGAAAATAACAAAAAAAATTGTAACTTTGCAGCCAAATTAAATAAAAGAACACAATATGTCATATTTTTTTTCATCAGAATCAGTTTCTGAGGGACATCCTGACAAAGTAGCAGATCAGATTTCCGATGCTATATTAGACCAGTTCCTTGCTTACGACGATAAGGCACGCGTAGCATGTGAGACATTCGTCACCACTGGTCAGGTAGTTATTATGGGAGAGGTACGCAGCGATGTTTATATCGACTTGCAGACCATCGCACGAAATACCATAAAGAAAATAGGATATACTAAAGCCGAATACCAATTCGACGGCGATTCGTGCGGAATTCTCAGTGCCATCCACGAACAGAGTGACGACATCAACCGTGGCGTGGATCGTGAAGATGACGAAGATCAGGGAGCCGGCGATCAGGGCATGATGTTCGGCTATGCCACCAATGAGACAGAAAGTTACATGCCCGTAAGTCTCTTTTTGGCCCATCTCATCATGAGCACTCTGGCTGAAATAAGAAAGGAAGGAGCGGTCATGACATATCTGCGTCCCGACTCAAAGAGCCAGGTAACCGTACAATACAGCGATGCCGGAATACCGGAGCGCATCGACACCATAGTTGTCTCAACTCAGCACGACGAGTTCGATACCGACGAGAAAATGCTTGAGAAAATCCGTCACGATGTAATCAACATACTCATGCCGAGAGTTAAGGAGCGCATACACAGCAAGAAGGTGCTGTCGCTCTTCGGAGACGACATAAAATACTTCGTCAACCCTACCGGCAAATTCGTAATAGGCGGTCCCCATGGCGACACCGGACTGACAGGCCGCAAGATAATCGTTGACACTTACGGTGGAAAGGGCGCCCACGGAGGCGGAGCCTTCAGCGGCAAGGACTCGTCTAAGGTTGACCGTTCGGCAGCCTACGCCGCACGCCATATTGCCAAGAATCTTGTGGCGGCAGGCGTTGCCGACGAGATTCTGGTACAAGTGGCATACGCCATTGGAGTGGCAAAGCCGATGAACATCTACGTGAATACATACGGCAGGAGCAACGTAGGCATCACCGATGCTGAGATTGCAGCAAAGGTAGAGAATCTTTTCGACTTACGCCCAAAGGCAATCGAGCGCACCCTTAAGCTGCGCCAGCCCATGTACAGCGAGACCGCCGCCTACGGCCACATGGGACGCGAGTCCAAGACCGTCAGAAAAACCTTCACGAGCCACTATCACGAAGCAAAGACTATAGACGTGGAACTCTTCACATGGGAGAAGCTCGACAGAGTGGACGACATCAAGCGCGAATTTGGTATTTAAACAGTATCATCCACAGTCATGATGTTGCCGCAGGACACTATAACAGCAACAGCCGTAGCGACCGACGATGAAGCTTCAGCACCTCTTGCGACGGACAAGGCTACGGTTAGTGGGACACTGACTCCTTACAAGGTACTGCGGTCACTCCCCAACGACGCGACTCCGGCACAGCAGGACTCTGCCATACAGGCGGCATTCCAGCCCAACGAGATTCACTACAGCTTACGTCCCGACACGCTACACATACCTGGACACGGAGTTGGCAAGAGCTTGAAAGAAGTCAACCTGCCGCAATACTACCGCGAGTCGTTCTTCTCAAACGACTCGCTGCTCCATCCGGAACTCAGTGGCGGACGTTATGGTCTGGCAGGCGACCCCGTGCCTTATACCATACGCAACGACGACCTCATATCAAGCTTCATTATAGGATGCATATTACTGGTAATTGTGTTTGTGGCACAGTCAAAACAGTTCATGCGTCGGCAGACAAAACATTTCTTCCATCCGCAACACTCCGAAGGCATAACGGTCATCAACGAGACGTCAACAGAGATAAGGGCTCAGCTGTTCCTTACACTTCTCACATCGCTACAACTCGGACTCATCGCATACATATATACAAAGGAATATGTTGGCCAAACATTCGCCATACAATCCGAATACCAGATGATAGGCATCTTCTGGGCTATCATTGTAGGATATTTTGCGACAAAATTGCTTGCCTATAACATTGTCAACAAAACCTTCTTCGACGATAAATCGTGTTTACAATGGAACAAGACGCTGATGTTCATCACATCGGTGGAATGCATATTGCTTTTTCCTGCGCTCTTGATAGAAATATATTTCTCTTTGGAGTTGAAAGACATTGCATATTATTGCGCTTTTGTATTTATTTTCGTTAAAATTCTCTCATTTTACAAGGCTTTTCAAATCTTTTTCGGACAAATTAGTGCCTGTTTACAGTTTTTTTTGTACCTTTGCACCCTCGAAATCACACCCTTGGCTGCGGTCATCGGGATAATAGACATTGTCGGCCAAAATTTGAGGATTAATTTTTAAGACATCTATGACAAAGAAGATTCTGGTTTCACAACCAAAGCCAACAAGCGAGAAGTCACCGTATTTCGCTCTTGCAGAGAAATTTGACGTGAAGTTTGTGTTCCGGCCTTTTATCAAGGTTGAAGGCCTAACCGCACGCGAATTCCGCCAGCAGCGGGTTAATATCCTTGACTACACGGCTATTGTATTCACATCAAGGCACGCCATCGACAACTTCTTCACGCTGGCGAGTGAAATGAGAGTAAACATTCCGGAAGACATGAAGTATTTCTGCGTCACTGAGGCCATCGCACTCTATATCCAGAAATACGTTCTCTACCGAAAGCGTAAGGTGTTCTTCGGAACGACAGGAAAAGTCGCTGACCTTATCCCGCAGATGGTAAAGCACAAGACAGAGAAGTATCTCATTCCCATGAGCGACGTCCACAAAGACAATCTGGCAGAAATTCTTGACGCGAAGAAACTTCAGCACAAGGAGTGCATAATGTATCGCACGGTAAGCAACGACTTCACCGACGAGGAGAAAAAAGCATTCGACTATAACATGCTAATATTCTTCAGCCCTTCGGGTATAGAGGCACTACAGAAGAACTTCCCCGACTTCAAGCAGGGTGATATTGCCATTGCGACCTTTGGTCCTGCAACAGCGAAAGCCGTAAAAGATGCCGGACTAAGACTGGACCTTGAAGCTCCGAACGACAAATACCCGTCGATGACAGGCGCACTACAGCACTACCTAATCGTAAACAGCGACTAACGGCCACCATATATATTAATGTACGCGAACCACACTTTCAAGAAAGGGGAGCGTATCGTCAGCAAGAAACTGATTGAGGAGCTCTTTGGAGGCGAGAAAAGCCGTTCAATGGCTGTATTCCCTCTGCGACTTGTGTATATGCTGGGAGAGCGCAGCGATGGCGAAGAGGCGGCACAGCTACTGATAAGCGTGCCTAAAAGGCACTTCAAAAGAGCAGTAAAGCGCAACAGGGTGAAAAGACAGATAAGAGAGGCATATCGCATGAACAAGGCGATGGTCATGAGTCGAATGGCAGGCAGGCCTGCCACAGAGAAAATTGCAATGGCAATAATCTGGACGGGCAACGAACTCGTATCGACAGAGGAAGTGAGCGAGAAAACAACGAAACTGTTGCAGAGGCTTGCAGAAAAGCTATGAATATTCTGAAGACAGCAGCAGCACTGGTTTCAAAAGTCGTCGTGTGGATAATGTTACTGCCGATAAGATTCTATCAGACATGCATCACACCCTATACCCCTCCTTCATGCCGGTTCACGCCCACTTGTTCGGAATATGCCCGTCAGGCACTCATCAAGCACGGTCCGATAAGGGGACTGGCTCTTGCAATATGGAGAATACTGAGATGCAACCCCTGGGGAGGCTCGGGATACGACCCGGTGCCGTGAAGAGTTAAGAATTAAGAATTAAGAGTAATATAAATGAGAAAGAATTTTGTTGAAGAGCTGAAATGGCGCGGAATGCTGGCACAGATAATGCCTGGCACTGAGGAGGCGCTTCAGAAGGAGATGATCACGGCATACCTGGGTACCGACCCTACTGCCGATTCTCTACACATCGGTCACCTCTGCGGTATCATGATGCTTCGTCATCTTCAGAAGTGTGGTCACAAACCCATCATCCTCGTAGGAGGGGCAACGGGAATGATTGGCGACCCTTCAGGGAAGAGCCAGGAACGTAATCTCCTTAACGACGAGACATTGCGTCACAATCAGGAGTGCATAAAGAAGCAAGTGGCAAAGTTCCTTGACTTCGAGAGTAAGGAAGAGAATGCCGCAGAGATGGTGAACAACTACGACTGGATGAAGGACTTTACCTTCCTTGACTTTGCCCGTGAAGTGGGTAAGCATATCACTGTCAACTACATGATGGCAAAGGAGAGCGTACAGCAACGTCTTAACGGAACGGCTCGCGACGGCCTGTCGTTCACAGAGTTCACCTACCAGTTGCTTCAGGGATACGACTTCCTGTACCTCTACCAGCATAAGGGCGTCAAGCTGCAGCTTGGCGGTAACGACCAATGGGGCAACATGACCACCGGCACTGAGCTCATCCGCCGCACGTTAGGCAACGACGCCGAGTCATATGCCCTAACCTGCCCTCTTATCACCAAGAGCGACGGAAAGAAATTCGGAAAGACCGAGAGCGGCAATATCTGGCTCGACCGCAACCGCACCACTCCGTATAAGTTCTACCAGTTCTGGCTTAATGTGAGCGACGATGATGCCGAGCGCTATATAAAGATTTTCACCAGTCTCGACAAGGAGACCATCGACGGTCTTATCGACGAACACAAGCAGGATCCCGGCCGCAGAGTACTCCAGAAACGCTTGGCAGAAGAAGTGACCGTACTGGTTCACTCTCGCGAGGATCTCGATACTGCAATCGAGGCATCCAGCATTCTTTTCGGCAAAGCGACGAAAGATGCTCTTGAGAAACTCGACGAGCAGACATTCCTCGATGTATTCGACGGTGTTCCTCACTACGAGGTTAGCCGCGACATCCTCGGACAGCCAGCTGTAGAGATTATGACGCAGTCGGCACCGGTATTCCCATCGAAAGGCGAGATGCGCAAGATGGTGCAAGGAGGAGGGTTCTCACTGAACAAAGAGAAGCTGTCGCAGTTCGACCGTCCCGTCACCGCCGACGACCTTATCGACGGAAAATATCTGCTGGCACAGAAAGGCAAGAAGAACTATTATCTTCTTATCGTGAAATAGTTGGCACAAAATTTGGCGGAAACAGAATTTTTGATTAATTTTGCACCCGCAAAAGAACAGGATTGTCCAATGGTGTAATGGTAGCACAACAGGTTTTGGTTCTGTTTGTGGTGGTTCGAATCCGCCTTGGACAACAGAGAACAGGGATTTGCAATATAAGCGAATCCTTGTTTTTTATTATTTTTTAAGCATTCTTTTTTCACGTTACGTATTATATTTAGTAACTTTGCAGTCTGACTGAAAAGACAAACAAATGAAGACTAATTACGAAATACGCTATGCATCACATCCTGAGGATGCCAGACACTACGACACCCGACGCCTGCGCCGCGACTTCCTTATCGAACGCTTGTTTGCTGACGACGAGGTGAATATGGTATATTCCATGTACGACCGCATGGTAGTGGGAGGCGCAATGCCCGTAAATGAAGAAATTACCTTAGAGGCTATAGACCCGTTGAAGGCAGAGTTTTTCACCACACGCCGTGAACTGGGCATCTACAATGTAGGTGGCAGCGGCAGTGTGAAAGTTGGCAACGAAATCTTCAAACTTGATTTCAAGGAGGCTCTCTATGTTGGCCGTGGCGACCGCAATGTCGTGTTCTGTTCCGACGACAAGGCTCATCCTGCAAAGTTCTATTTTAACTCCACCACGGCTCACTGTGCATTTCCGAGTCGCAAAATAACCAAGGCCGAAGCAGTCGTAGCTCACATGGGAAGTCTGGAGATGTCTAACGAACGTAACATCAACAAGATGATTGTCAATCAGGTACTTCCCACATGCCAGCTTCAGATGGGAATGACCGAGCTTGCCCCAGGCTCTGTATGGAACACTATGCCAGCGCATGTCCACAGCCGGCGAATGGAAGCATACTTCTACTTCGAGCTGCCAACCGATCAGGCCGTCTGCCATTTCATGGGCGAGCCACAGGAAACTCGCCATATATGGATGCAAGGCGAACAGGCGGTCTTGTCGCCTGAATGGAGCATCCACTCAGCCGCTGCTACACATAATTACACATTCATCTGGGGAATGGGAGGCGAGAACCTCGACTATGGCGACCAGGATTTCTCGAAGATAACAGAACTTATGTAAGAACTATAAGGGATATTAGAACTAAAATTTAAAAATTAACGACTATGGCAAATCCATTTTCACTGGAAGGAAAGAACGCCTGGATCACAGGCGCATCCTATGGTATTGGTTTCAACATTGCTAAGGCATTTGTTGCAGCAGGTATTAAGAACATCATCTTCAACGACATCAACGAGGCAGCCCTTGAGCGCGGTCTTACCAACTACAAGGAGGCCGGTATCGAGAACGTTCACGGCTATGTGTGCGACGTTACCGACGAGAATGCCGTGAAAGCCCTTGTTGAGAAGATTCACGCTGAAGTTGGACAGATAGACATCCTCGTAAACAACGCCGGCATCATCAAGCGCATCCCCATGCACGAGATGAAGCGTGCAGAGTTCCAGCAGGTAATCGACGTTGACCTCGTAGCACCCTATATCGTCAGTGCAGCTGTCATCCCCGAGATGATGGAACGCAAAGAAGGCAAGATTATAAACATCTGTTCAATGATGTCGGAACTCGGACGCGAGACCGTTTCCGCCTATGCTGCCGCCAAGGGTGGTCTGAAGATGCTCACACGCAACATCTGCTCAGAGTATGGCGAGTATAACATCCAGTGCAACGGTATCGGTCCGGGCTATATCGCTACACCTCAGACAGCACCTCTGCGCGAGCGTCAGCCCGACGGCAGCCGCCATCCGTTCGACTCGTTCATCTGTGCAAAGACCCCTGCCGGACGCTGGCTCGATCCATCCGAGCTTGGAGGCCCGGCTGTATTCCTTGCATCTCATGCTTCTGATGCCGTTAACGGTCATATACTATATGTTGACGGCGGCATTCTCGCATACATCGGCAAGCAGCCTAAATAATCATAACACAATCAAAAAAAGAGAGGCGTTTGACAACACCTCTCTTTTTTGATTTTAATTTTACAATATAATTAGTTTATTGCGTCAGCTAACTCAGCACCGGCCTTGAACTTTGCAACCTTCTTTGCAGCAATTGTAATCTTCTGCTTTGTCGAAGGATTGATTCCCTCACGTGCAGGACGCTCATTAACACTGAATGTACCGAAACCTACAAGAGCTATTTTGTCACCTGCCACGAGAGCATCCTTGATAGCTGCTGTTGTTGCATCGAGAGCTTTCTTTGCATCAGCCTTGCTCAAACCGGCACCTGCTGCAATCTTTTCAATTAATTCTGACTTGTTCATAATTTTACATTTTTTGAGTTAATAATAATTACTTTTATCTCATTTTTTGATTTTATGCCGCAAATATAGGTGAAAGAATTCACAAAACAAACAAAAAACCGAAAAAAATGACTTTTTTTATGAAAAAAACTTCATTCAAGCCTCATTTTGTGTCGAAAGAAAGATATTTTTCGTAATTTTGCACGCGAAATAAGGATAAAGTGTCCAAACACGAAAGAGTACAGTCATTTATATGAATAGAATACCGACTATAACAAAAAATCTGCTCATCATCAATGTAATCGTCTTTATGGCGAGTGCAGTGCTTGAGATGCGTGGAATAGACATTGCAGCCATCGGCGGTCTTCACTTCTTCATGGCCGAGAACTATCATCTTTACCAGTTCGTGACCTACATGTTCCTCCACGGAGGCTTTACACATATATTATTCAATATGTTTGCCCTCTGGATGTTCGGATGTGTAATTGAAAATGTATGGGGACCGAAGAAATTTCTTTTTTATTACATTTCATGCGGCATCGGAGCCGGTATAATTCAGCAGATAGCACAGTTTGTACAATTCTACCTCAATGTCTCAGCCCAGTATCCTGAGCTCCCTTTTATCGAAGTCTTTGAAATAGGCAGGCAAGTGTCGTCGCAGCTCAACGGATGGACAACCATCGGAGCCTCCGGCGCAGTATATGCCATCCTTCTTGCCTTTGGCATGATATTCCCCAACGAGCGCATATTCATCTTCCCACTTCCGATACCAATAAAGGCTAAATGGTTCGTGATGTTCTATGCTGCCGTAGAACTCTTCTCCGCCCTTGGCAGCCCTGGCGACGGTGTTGCCCACACCGCCCACCTCGGAGGCATGCTTTTTGGTTTCCTCATAATCAGATACTGGAACCGCCACTCCGTCAACGACTTCAACATCAGCGGCGGACGTCAGTTCTTCGACAACCTGAAACATAATTTCGAGCGTCGTCGAGGCGGCAGCCGTCGCGACGAAGACCCCACACGCCATGAGACAGACTGGGAGTACAACGAGCGCAAGAAAGCCAATCAGGAGGAGATAGACCGCATCCTCGACAAGATACGCAAGAGCGGATACGACAGTCTTACAAAAGAGGAGAAGCGTACCCTTTTCGAAAACCGCAACTGACATCGCTACGGTAATGTTCGCCCAACTGAAGTCGTTCACCCTCCGACTGATTGCCGGAGCCAATGCCGCCACGGTAGTACTGACCGTATTCTCTGGCTATGCTGACTATATCAGCCCTGCCGACTTTCCTCTGTTGTCGCTTGCAGGAATGGGATTTCCGCTGCTCCTTGTCGTCAACTTCTTGTTTCTGTTCTTCTGGCTCACCATCAAGTGGAAATACACTATTATACCCATCGCCGGTCTCATCTGTTGCTATCTTCCCATAGCCACTTATCTACCCTTTAACTACAAGAGCACGATTCCCGACGATGCCGTCAAGGTGATGACCTTCAATGTCGAGGCATACTCCGGACAGCCGTTTCTCAGCGACGGTTTTGAACACGTTCTCAACTATATCAAGGAGCAGAATGCCGACATAGTGTGCCTGCAGGAAGCCATAGACACACACCAGAACTCAATCAAACGGTTCGACAGCCTCTATGCATATATTGACACCACCCTGGTGAGCAAGAGCACAAAAGAGGGTCTGCTTAATTATGTCGGCATTCTGTCGCGCTTCCCTATATTAAAGAAAGAGCGGATATATTATGAATCTGCAGCCAACGGCAGTGTTGCCTACTGGCTGCAGATGCGCGACGACACTGTCATTGTCATCAACAACCACCTCGAAAGCAACCACCTCTCGTTGAAAGACCGCACCAAATACAAGGAAATCATCAAAGGCAACCTCGATGGCGACAGTGCAAAAGAAGAGTCGGCATTCATCCTTGGCAAACTGATGTCTGCCGCAAAAACCCGCAGCAGCCAAGCCGACTCCGTACACAAGTACATCGACTCTTTCAGCCGCTACCCGATAATTGTATGCGGCGACTTCAACGACACCCCCATCTCATACACCCGTCGAACCATTGCCCGAGGTCTCACCGACTGTTTCTGCGAGAGCGGACGCGGGCTCGGTTTGTCATATAATCAGAAGGGATTTAATTTCCGGATCGACCACATGATGGTATCTCATCACTTCACTCCCATGAATGCATATGTTGACAATAAAATCGAAATAAGCGACCATTATCCGCTGATTTGTTGGCTAAAAAACAACGAATTGCATTAAAAATGTGTGAAAATCCCGAAATAATTTCTGAAAATGTAAATAATTCATTATATTTGCACGCTAAAATGGGCATAAAAATAAGAAATAATAACAAATAATATCACAAACAAAAATGCAAAACAAAGGAATTGTAAAAGTAATTGCACTTCTGCTCACACTCGTGTGCTGCTTCTACCTCTCCTTCTCATTCGTGACACGCCACTACGAGAGTAAGGCAGCCGCCATGGACGAGAAAGCAGGTCAGGAGTATCTCGATTCCATCATGAACGAGAAAGTGTATCTCGGTGTCTATTCTCTGAAGCAGTGCCGGGAAATGGAGATTGGCCTTGGTCTTGACCTTAAAGGCGGTATGAACGTTATTCTCGAGGTGTCAGTACCCGATGTTATCGATGTGCTTGCCGACCACAAGAACGATGCAGCCTACAAAAAAGCTCTTGCCGATGCCAAGGTGGAAGAGGAAACCAGTCAGGCAGAGTTTATCGACCTGTTCATCAAGCACTGGAAGAAGAACGGCAACGGCCGTCCCCTTGCCTCTATCTTTGCCACCCAGCAGATGAAGGGCAAGGTGAACACCAAGAGCACCGACGCCGAAGTAGAGACAGCCCTCCGCGCCGAAGTACAGTCGGCTGTTGACAATTCGTTCAACGTTGTCCGCAACCGTATCGACAAGTTCGGTGTCGTTCAGCCAAACATCCAAAAACTCGAAGGTCAGTCAGGCCGTATCATGGTCGAGATGCCTGGTATCAAGGAGCCGGAGCGCGTGCGCAAGCTTCTTCAGGGAAGTGCCAACCTTGAGTTTTGGGAGACCTACAACAGTCAGGAGATTGTTCCGCTGCTTTCCCAGCTCAACCAGAAATATGCTGCCATGGGCGGTGATGTCGATGCTGCTCCAGCTGCCGCAGACACTACAACCGCCGAGGCTGTCGAGGCCGAAGTTGCCGACAGTGCCAAGAGCCTCGCATCGGCCATTGCCAAGAAAGATATTAAGGCTGCCGACGCAGCTGCTAACAAGCAGATGGACGATCTGAAGAAGAAGAATCCTCTGTTTGCTGTCTTCCAGCCCGTACAGGGTCAGGCGCTGAGCGTGGTAGGCTATGCCTTGGCTCGCGATACTGCCGATGTTGACAAGATTATCTACTCCGACATTGCCTCCACCATCTTCCCCTCAGAGCTGAAGCTCCGCTGGAGTGCCAAGCCGGCAGAATTCTCCAAGGGCGATGTCTTCGAGCTCCATGCCCTGAAGGTCACCGAGCCGTCAGGCCGCGCTCCTCTTGAGGGCGACGTTATCACCTCAGCCAAGGACGACTTCGACCAGATGGGTCATCCCTCAGTATCCATGCAGATGAACTCCGACGGTGCCCGCCGCTGGTCGCAGATTACCAAGCAGAACATCGGCAAGGCTGTAGCTATTGTGCTCGACGATGCCGTTTACTCTGCTCCTCGCATCCTTAGTCAGATTGACGGTGGCAACTCGCAGATTACGGGTAGCTTTACCATCGAGGACACCAAGGACCTTGCCAACACCCTCAACTCCGGTAAGATGCCGGCTCCTACCCGCATCGTTCAGGAAGAGGTGGTAGGTCCGTCACTTGGTGCACAGTCAATCCAGCAGGGTATCATCTCGTTCATCGTTGCTTTCGTGCTACTGATGATCTACATGGTGATGCTCTACGGCACCATCCCCGGTATGATTGCCAACTGCGCCCTTATCCTCAACCTGTTCTTCACCCTCGGAATCCTCACGTCGTTCCAAGCCGCTCTGACAATGCCCGGTATCGCCGGTATCGTGCTTACACTCGGTACGGCAGTGGATGCTAACGTGCTTATCTACGAGCGTATCAAGGAAGAGCTGAAGAAGGGTCTCAATGTCAAGGAAGCCCTCCGTCTGGGCTATTCCAATGCCTTCTCGGCAATCTTCGACTCCAACCTGACTTCACTTCTCACGGGTATCATCCTCTACGTATTCGGAACAGGTCCTATCCGCGGCTTTGCCACCACCTACATCATCGGTATCGTGGTTTCTTTCTTCACAGCCGTATTCCTCACCCGTCTGGTATATGAGGCAAAGCTGAACAAGGACAAGTGGCAGAACCTCTCGTTCGTTACCGCCTACTCTCGCAACCTGATGCAGAACAAACACTTCCATTTCATGGAGATGTACAAGACCACCTTCACCATCTGGGGTGTTGCAGCCGTTCTGTTCATCGTCTGCTTCGCTGTTCGCGGTCTGAGCCAAAGCATCGATTTCACCGGTGGTCGCAACTATGTTGTCACCCTCGACAAGCAGACTCCTGTTGAGGAGGTACGTACAGCTCTTCAGGGTGCCTTCATCAACACCATGGGCGAGAAGAAAGGCGAAGAGGCCAACACCAGCGTTATCGCCTTGGGAACCGACGGCAAGACCGTTCGTGTATCTACCAACTGGGATATCGAGTCAAACAATCCTGACGTTGACGACAAGGCAGAGACCATTCTCTACGAGTCACTGAAGAAAGGCGGCTTTGTCAGCCAGCCCGACGTGACATCATTCAAGAATCCAGACATCCGCCAGGGCGGTTCCATCATAAGCTCAGCAAAGGTAGGACCGTCTGTCGCTAAGGACATCACTCACGGCGCAATCATTTCAGTGTTTATTGCTCTCGCGGCAATCTTCCTTTATATCCTGCTACGCTTCCGCAACTTCGCCTTCTCCGTAGGTGCTATCGTTGCCTTGGCTCTTGATACGCTTATCGTTATCGGATTCTACAGTGCCCTGTGGGGTATATTGCCCATGTCGCTTGAAATCGACCAGACATTCATCGGTGCTATTCTTACGGTTATCGGCTACTCCATCAACGACAAGGTGGTGGTATTCGACCGTGTTCGCGAGAACTTCCGTCTGTTTGGCAAGCGCGACCGTCAGGAACTCTTCGACGAGTCGCTGAACCAGACTCTCGCACGTACCATCAACACTTCTGTTACTACATTGATCGTACTGCTCGCAATCTTCGTCCTTGGTGGCGACAGCATTCGCAGCTTCTCGTTCGCAATGATTCTCGGTGTTGTGTTCGGTACTCTCTCGTCTATCTTCATCGCATCCCCAGTGGCTTACCTCACCATGGGTAAGACCATCCGCGAGGAAGAAGCTCCGAAAGAATAGTCTTCACGCGCGTACATACATAATAACAATCGAGGGCGGGCCTTTATCAAGGCTCGCCCTCGTTGATTGCATCATTTCTACTGCTTTTCTTCCCACAAAGGAACACGGGAATAATAATGAAAATGCTTTTATTTATTGTACGAACTGCGTTAATCTTCTAAAATCGCTTTTCTATATCAGCATAATTTCGTAACTTTGCAGCGGCAAACGCAATGTCACGAATGGCGGAAGACAAAGCGCACGAGCACGAAATTGACAGGAATTGCGATGCAGAAGACCAGAAGCGGAGCCACTTCATTGCCTACGCCAAACGAGATGAACGTGTTGAGCAACACAATATGCAACAGATAGTTGACAAGATGTGCACCGCTGAATCCCACGCTGCTCTTTGCCGAGAGCCCTTTCCTGAAGGTGAAGCGTGCCGAGAGATAGTAGTTGAGCATCAGGCTGAGCAGATAGCCGGCAGTATAGGCAATGTTCACATTCATCCAGTGCTGCAGCACCCAGTAGATACCGTAGTGGAACGCTGTGGATATCGTGCCCACAATGCCAAAGCGAAGAATTTCGCGAAATGTCTGCCTGTCAATCATCGCCTGCAAAGATAATTGAAAAATTGAAGAATCTACAAACTGAAGAATTAAAAAAGCTGAAAATTGAATATACGATGATTCCTTTCAACAAGCCATACTGTTCCGGCAGGGAACTGAAATACATGGAGGAGGTATGCCACTCTATGACGATGTCGGGCAACGGCGACTTCACAAAAAAGTGCCACGCCTTCTTTGAGCAGAAATACGGCTTCCGCAAATGCCTTCTCACCACTTCGGGCACTGATGCCCTTGAGATGTGCGCCATGCTCTGCGACCTTCAGCCCGGCGACGAGGTGATTGTTCCGTCATATACCTTCGTGTCAACCGCCCTGGCCTTCCTTCGCGAGAAAGCCACGCTCGTCTTTGCCGACAGCACTGCCGAGAGCCCAAACATTTCTGCCGAGACGATACAGCCCCTGATTACGTCCCGTACTAAGGTCATCGCCGTGGTTCACTATGCCGGCGTAGCCTGCGACATGGATTCCATCATGGAGCTTGCCAATGCCCACGGCATCATTGTCGTCGAGGATGCAGCCCACTCCATCGACGCCACATACAAGGGTCGTCCGCTTGGTGGCATCGCCCATCTTGCAGCCTTCTCGTTCCACGAGACGAAGAACATCAGTAGCGGCGAAGGCGGAATGCTTGTTGTCAACGACGAGCGCTTTGTGCGCCGCTCAGAGATACTCTGGGAGAAAGGCACCAACCGTGCGGAGTTCTACCGCGGAATGGTGAACAAATACGGATGGTGCGACACGGGGTCTTCGTTCCTTCCGTCCGAGTTCAATGCCGCCTTCCTCTGGGCACAGCTTGAACAGCTCGACGACATCCAGAACCGCCGCAAGCACATCTGGGAAATCTACGACACGGCACTCCGCGGCAGTGTCGATGAGAGTCGTGTCAACCTGCCTCTGATTCCCGGATATGCAGTCAACAACGGCCACATGTATTATCTCGTATGCCGTTCGCTCGACGAGCGCACATCACTGATGCAGTATCTGAAAGACAATGGCATCCAGGCCACGTTCCACTATATACCCCTTCACTCCAGCGACTACTACCGCGACAAATACACGGGTGCGCCTCTGGTTAACTGCGCTCGCTATGGCGACTGTCTTGTGCGCCTGCCGCTGTTCTATGAGCTTAGCGACGACGAAGCAGCTTTCGTGGCAGAGCATGTCAAACGGTTTTTCAGCTGTTGATACAAATCCCGCTTACCTGTTTAAAGTATGGAAATATCAGTCATAAGCCCCGTCTATGGAGCGCCCACACTAATCAAGGAACTTGTCAGGCAGATAGAGTCTGCCGTCGAGACGTTCACTGCCGACTATGAGATTATTCTCGTCGAAGACCACAGTCCCGACGACAGCCGTGAGATAATCACCGACATCTGCCGCACCGACAAGAAAGTGAAGGGAGTATTTCTCAGCCGCAACTTCGGCCAGCAGTATGCTCTCAATGCGGGTTTCGACATGTCGAGCGGCGACTATGTCGTCACTCTCGACTGCGACCTCCAGAATCCGCCGTCTGAGATACCCCACTTATATAATAAGGTACGCGAGGGCTACGACATTGTGTTTGCCAGCCGTCAGAACCGCCCCGACAGTTTCTTCATGACTCAGGGGTCGCGTCTCTTCAACCGTCTGATGGGATTCCTTACCGACACACGCCAGGACGAGTCGCTCGCCGAGTTTGCCATCTATCGCCGCAAGGTGGTCGATGCGATGTCGCTGATGGGCGACTACCGCCGCTACTATCCTCTGATGAACCAGTGGGTAGGCTTCAAGTCAACCAAGCTTGAGGTCAACCACGACGAGCGCACCGACGGCAAGGAGTCGTCATATACCATGCGCAAGCGCATCGAGCTCGCCGTCACCACCGCCGTTTCCTTCTCCACTAAATCACTGCGGCTGATAGTGTATTTCGGCATCATGATTACGCTGCTTGCCATCGTGCTTGCCGTCTTTCTCGTTGTGAAGACTATCGTCACGGGAATAGACGTCAGCGGATGGGTTACGCTGTTCGTCTCCATGTGGTTCATTGCCGGCATAATGATAATGGTGATGGGAATAATCGCCGTGTATATAGGCAACATTTTCGACGAGGTGAAGAAGCGCCCGTCATATATCATCGATGAGAAGTTGAATTTCTAAGAGTAGAGAAGCAAAGGAGCATATGTGGAAAAGGATTATTCATGACCGGAGGTTCTGGTGGGGCATCGGACTGCTTGTTGCCATGGCAGCCACAGCAATCGAAGTGATACGCGGTCGCAACACCAACTATTTCGACTACTACGACTCCACGATGATGTTCTGGAGCGGCATCAGTTCATACACGTTGGAATATGCCGAGACTCGCGGTCTCTACTTCCTTTATTCACCGGTGTTCAGCACGGTCTTCTACCCCGTCTTTGCCCTGCCGCAGTGGCTGGGACCGTTCGTATGGAACATCTTCAACTACTGTATGTTCACACTCGCCATCTGGACGCTGCCGAAGGCATTTGCCCCCTACCGGCTGAAGATTTTCCTCTTCACCCTGTCGGTAGTGCTGCAGAGCGTCTTCTGCTACCAGTACAACCTTGTGGTATGCTACATCTTCGTCTTCGCCTTCAATCTGCTTGAGCGTGGCCGTGCGTTCTGGGCAGTGTTGCTGATAATGCTGTCGGCAACGACGAAGGTATATGGTGTCGTCGAGCTTGCATTGCTGTTCTGCTATCCCCACGTATGGCGCAACTTCGGCTATGCTGTTGCCTGCGGAGCTGGATTTCTGTTGCTGCCGGCGATTAATCCGTCGTTCGACAATGTCTTCGTGCTCTACCGCGAGATGTTCGAGATGATAGCGTCGCACCACAGCGATGCCGACTTCATCGGCATTCTCTTTGCAAGGGGTCTGAAGCCGCTGCTGCTTCCCAACTACCGTGCCGTCCAGATTATTGTGTTCCTGCTCCTCGCAGTGCTGTTCTTCTGGCGCTACAAGCGGTGGCGTGATTTCAACTTCCGTGTCCAGGTGCTCGCCGTAATCATGGGCTATATCATCCTGTTCAGCGACAGTCCCGAGACCCACACCTATGTCATCTCGCTCACGGGCTATGCCATGGCATTCTTCCTGATGCCACGCCGCACGCGCTTCGACTGGCTACTCTTCTGGCTGCTGTTTGTCAATTTCAGCATCCTGCCCACCGACGTGCTCTGCCCGGCATGGCTTCACGAATATATCCACAAGACATTCTGGACCGATGTCTATTGCATGTTCATCGCATGGGTCATGATAGTGTGGAGGGCCACAGGCCCCTCCTTCTCTCCGTCAGTCTCCTGCCGCACCGTGGCTACCTTTCTGCTGCTTGCCACGGGAGCCACGCTCAGCGTCAGAGCTCAGGACAAGACCTATGATGTTGGTGGAGTCAGGTTCGTGATGAAGCCCGTGAAGGGCGGCACCTATCTCATGGGCACCACCTATAATGGCGGCGACAGCGATGAGTATCCGGCACATAAGGTTACTGTTGCCGACTTCTACATTGGCGAGTGCGAGGTGTCACAAGACCTCTGGGTGGCAGTCATGGGCAAGAATATCGCCAAGTATCAGCACACGGGCTGGCCGATGGAGAGCATATCCTACGACGATGCCCATGAGTTCATTTCTAAGCTCAACGCCCTCACCGGCGAGCGCTTCCGTCTGCCCACTGAAGAGGAATGGGAGTATGCGGCGCGCGGCGGAAACCGTTCTCGCGGTTATCTGTATGCCGGCGGCAACGATGCCGGGGCAGTGTCGGTGAACGCCTCCGACGGCAACATCAACTTCCACACGCCCATTCGCAGCAAGCGGCCCAACGAGCTTGGCCTCTACGACATGAGCGGCGGCGTATGGGAATGGTGCGAGAACGAATACAGTGAGTATCAAGGAGCACCTTCCAACTTCTTCACGCGCCTGATGCGTCGTAAGTTCCACGTCATCCGTGGCGGCAGCTACGCCAACACCCTCCGCTACCTGCGCGTCAGCAACCGCTACCAGTTCACGTATTGGCGGCGCGAACGCACCGTAGGTATGCGCCTTGCGCTATAGCTCGATTTTCTTGTAGCGCTTATCCTCATAATACACGGGGTTAAGCACGTTCATACGGTAGAGTGCCCTCCATAGCATACTGTCGGGCTGCAGTGTTCTGTGATAGTATGTCAGCTGGTAATACCAGTCGCAGTATCGGTGCTTGCTTCTCAGCAGACGCAGCACGAAGTCGTGGGCCGCACGGTCGGTCTTCAGGTACGCCTTCCTACGCTCGTGCATCTCCGACATGGATATCGAGTGCTGGCTGAAACGATAGGCAGCAGTATAACCGTCGTAGAACCTCAGCACACAGCCGTTGAGAATGGCCTTCACCCAGAACGGCCAGTCTTCCATCAGCGCCACCGACATCTCATATCCTCCCAGCCTGTCATAGCAGTCACGCCGTATCAGTGCCGATGCTGCCGGCAGGAAGTTTCCCTTCAGCAGCCTCATCTCTAACTGTCGCCGTGTGAGCCGGCTGAAATACTTTCCTGTGTCGAGTATCGACGAGTGCTCTGCCATTGTCATGTCGCCCATTGCCGTCATCTTCGAGAACAGTATGTCGCTGTCTGCATGGCTGTCGATAAAATGTTTGTATTCTTCAAGTCCCGTCGGCAACAGACAGTCGTCAGCAGCAATCACCTTCAGCCACTGCCCTCTTGCCTCGCGGCATCCTCTGTCTGCATTCGCAGCAGTGCCCCGGTTCCGGTCGGCGGTCATCAGCAGTGCGCGGCTGAACCTGTCGCCGTTGTCTTCTATCCACCGGCGGCATATCTCCACACTGCCGTCAGCAGAGGCATCGTCGCATATTATCAGCTCAATGTCCCTGAAGGTCTGCCCCTTGATACTCTCAAGGGTCTCTACGACCGTCTCTGCCGTGTTGTAGCAGAGCACGACAACGCTATAGAAAGGGGTATTCATATTCTCTCCGTACTACCTGAACTCGTTTATCGCCCGCACCACTTCCTTCACCTGCTCCGGCGTGATGGTCGGTCCCATGGGCAGCGACAGCTCCTCGGCTGCTATCTTCTCGGTGACAGGCAGCGACAACGTGTTCCACTGCTTGTAGCACTCCTGCTTATGTGGTGCTATCGGGTAGTGTATCACCGTGCCTATGCCTTTCTCTTCGAGATAGTCGCGCAGTTCGTCGCGTCGTGAACAAAGAATCGGGAAGAGATGAAACACGTTCTGCTCCTCTGCCAGCGTGTCGGGCAGCGTCACGCAGGGGTTGTCTATATGGTCTATGTAGTAGCGGGCCGCCTCCTTGCGGTGGCGGTTGTCCTCGTCCAGGTATTTCAGCTTCACGTCGAGCACGGCAGCCTGAATCTCGTCGAGGCGGCTGTTGCGGCCGGTATATTTGAACACATACTTGCGCTGCGAACCGTAGTTGGCGAGAGCTCTTACGGCGTCGGCAAGCTCACGGTCGTTTGTAGTGACAGCACCTCCGTCGCCCAGTGCACCGAGGTTCTTGCCCGGATAGAACGAGTGGCCTGCGGCGTCGCCGAGACTGCCGGTACGCTGTCCTGTCTCGCCATAGATGCACCCATGGGCCTGGGCATTGTCCTCCACCAGCTTCAGGCCGTACTTCCTGCACAGCTCTGTAATCTTCGGCGTACATGCTATGCGTCCGTACAGATGCACGATGCATATCGCCCTGGTGCGCTCGCTTATGAGTGGTTCTATCTGTTCGTCGTCAATCTCCAGCGTATTGAGCCTCGGTTCCACGAGCACTGGCTTCAGACCGTTCTCCGTGATGGCGAGAATGGTTGCGATGTAAGTGTTGGCAGGCACTATCACCTCGTCGCCCTCTTTCATCACGCCCATCTCGATATATGCGCGGAATATCCAGATGAGCGCATCCAGTCCGTTGGCGCATCCCACGGCATATTTCGTGCCTATATACTCGGCATAGTGCTGTTCGAAGGCGGCGTTTTCCTGCCCCTGCAGATACCATCCTCCGTTGACCACTCGGCTCACAGCTTCGCCAATCTCTCTGCCGTGCAGTGCCGTCACTTCCTTTAAATCCAAAAACTTTACCATAATGAATGTACTTTTCCTTCTTTGTCTTTCTTTTCCATATCGAGCACGATGCCGTCGGCAGTGACGTATCCCTTCTGCACTGCTGGATTGCCATACCACAGGGTGAACGGCGGCACGTCGTGCGTAGCCACGCTGCCGGCGCCCACAAAGGCATATCTGCCTATCCTAAGCCCTGCCATCACGGTGGCATTGGCACCTATCGTCGCCCCTTCTTCTATCACGGTGTCCAGCCTTGTCCACTCATGCTTCGACCGCGGCACCATGTCGTTGGTAAATGTGGCGTTGGCTCCGATGAATACGTTGTCGCCCACGGTGATGCCGTCCCATAGCTGCACGCCGCATTTCACGGTGACGTTGTTGCCTATCACCACGTCGTTCTCGATAAACACGTGCGAACATATATTGCAGCCGCTGCCTATGCGTGCGTTCTTGAGCACCACGCAGAACTGCCATATCCTTGTGTCGTCGCCGATTGCCGTTGTCTGCACATCGGCCAGAGGATGAATTAATTTACTCATTTTTCAGTCTTAAGAATTCGTCATAGTCGCGTATGTAGTCGCCGGCATCGTATTTCTCCGATGCGAGCACGAGGCATACCGAGCCCGACGAGAAGTCGTCGAGCGTCCGCCATATTCCCGGCACCACGAGCAGCCCCATATACGGTCGGTTGAGAATGAACGAGCGTTTTATCTTTCCGTCGTCGAGCGTGACGGTGAAGCTTCCGCTGGCAGCGAGTATCAGCTGATACAGGCCTCTGTGTGCATGTCCGCCCCTGCTCTCTCCTCCCGGCACGTCATACAGATAGTATGTCCTTTTCACGTCGAATGGCACGGTCACGTCGTTTTCCACCACGGTGATGTTTCCTGTCTCGTGATGATGCTTGTCGAGTTCCACGACGGTGCAGTCATATACCGTTGATTGCTTCATTGGCAGATTTCTCTTTTAAACAGTTCGTAATCGCGGTTATAGTCATCGGGATTGTAGTGGCATGAGGCGAGAATCAGCCCGAGCGAGTTGGTCGAGAAGTTCTTCAGCTCGCGCCACCATCCGCGCGGCACGTAGAGTCCGTAGTAAGAGCGGTTCAGCTGGTATGTGCGCTGCTCCCTGCCGTTGTCGAGCACCACGTCGAAACTGCCCGAGAGCGCCACGATAAACTCCTCGTTCTCGTAGTATGAGTGCCCTCCGCGGCATTCGCCTCCCGGCACGTCGTAGATCCAGTAGCTGCGCCTTATCTTGAAGGGTATGTGCGTGCCCTCCTCAATAAACGAGAGGTTTCCTCTCCTGTCGCCGATTTTCGGCAGTTCGATAATCTCCGGTTCCCTTAGCATATCGTCAAATTATTCCTTTCTTAGCGTTAGCGAAACATTCGGCGAGGAATGTGAACTTCTGCCTGTACTTCAGGAATCCCGTTGTGTGCTTTCCTATTTCATACAGTGCAATGTCCGTCCATCCGCCGCCATAGATGTCGGGGTATGTCGCCTTCAGCTCTTCTGCCTCGCCGAGTGGAATCTCGCCCCCGCGTATGTCCTTCCCTAATCGTTTCGTCAGCCGTCCTCTCAGGCACCGCCGCTCAAATGCCGACAGCTGTGCCAGCGCTGCTATGTGCCTGTAGTTCACGGCTTCGTCCATGCGCCGCCTGGTGTCGGCACTGGCTCTCACCGTCACCTTATTGCGGTGCTGGCGGAAGTCGTTGAGCATGGCATACGCCTCCACCACCGTGCCTTGCACGCAGATACTTGCCCAGAAATGCCAGTCGCCGCAGTATCTCAGCTTCATGAACTCTCTGTCCACGCCTGCAAAGGCACTCTTGCGGAACACTGCCATGCTGGCATTGTATATATAGTTGAAGGCCAGCAGATAGCATTTCAGGTATGCCCGTCCGTCGTGTGTCCGCACCGTGTCGTCAGCCTCCTTATAGCGGCTGTTCTGCTCTACAAGCACATTGCCGTCGGAGTCGATCAGCCGCGAATGGCAGTATGCCACCGTGGCCTCCGGATGCTTCTGCAGCTCGCCTGCCAGTGTCGTGAGCAGCTGCGGCCGTGCCACGTCGTCGCTCTCGGCAATCCAGATATATTCGCCCTTGGCAAGCCCGATGCCCTTGTCCCATTGTATGAAGGTGTTTCCCGTGTTCTTGTCGTTGAGCACAATCTTGCTCACGTGCTCCCTGCCCTCATACTCCATGATGATGTCGCGGCTGTTGTCGGTCGAACAGTCGTCAAGGATTATCACCTCGAAGTTGTCGTAGTCCTGAGCGAGCACACTGTCGATGCGCTCACGCAGATAGGGTGCGTGGTTATAATTGGGTATAATCACCGTCACCAAGGGGTTCGTCTTCATGCGCCTGCCTCCTTTTTCTTCTTCCGGCGCTCCTCTGCCTGCATCTGGGCATACTGCACCTCGTTAATCTTCTCATACACCTTGCCGTCTCTTACCTCGAAACGCAGGTCGAACTCTTCCTTCGTCCGCGACCAGCGGTTATGGCTCCAGAGCCACAGCGAGGGGTCGCGTCGTATGCTCTTCTCCAGCTCGCGCATATAGATGCGCGTCAGCTCGTTTTCCTCCATTGCCTCGGGATGACGGTCGATGAGCCTGAACTCACACTCGTAGAATCCTCGTTTCACTCTCCTTACGTCGCCGTAGAAGAATGCCTGACGCCCGTGGCGTATGAGACGCTCCGAACCTGTGAACACCGGCGTGGTGTGGTTCAGGAAATCCACCCACAGGTGGATGTTGCGCCAGAGGGGTTTCTGGTCGGCGATATATCCTATTATCAGCTGCCGCCCCTCACGCTGATACCTCACCATGTGGCGCAGCGTCTCCTGCATCGGTATGCACACGCTGCCGAAGCGCTGGCGCATATACAGGAAGAGACGGTCGAAGTCGGGATTCTCTATCGGATGATACAGCTCGGCACACACGCCGTTGCTCTTCACCGACAGTGGCAGCGTGCTCACCCACTCCCAGTTGCAGTAGTGGCCGAGCATCACTCCGCACGACTGCCCTTCGCCTACGATTGCGTCAATCACATCGGTACCCTTGAACACCATGCGGCGCTTCATCTCGCTCTCGCTGATGGTCATCAGCTTGAATGTCTCTACGATATAGTCGCAGAACCAGTGGTAGAACGCGCGCTCTGTCTGCCGTATCTCCTTGCCGTCTTTCTCGGGAAAGGCCGACGTGAGGTTCGCTCTCACCACCCTGCGGCGGTATCTCACCACGTAATACACCATGACGAAGAGCATGTCCGACAAGACATACGCCACGGTGAAAGGCACCAGCGAGAGCACCCACAAGAGGGCAAACACGATGTATGCCAAAATCTTCAGCACGTACCTGCGAATAGTCTGCATATTGGTGCAAAGGTACTACAATTATTACGAAAAGGCGGCTTTTCAGTCTAAAAATACGTTAAATCAGACATGCCGGAGCATATATCGGGAAAAGTTTTGTAAATTTGCACTCAAAACGAGCATACAATGGAAAACAAGAATGTCGTTGTCACCTTTATCTATCGCGACCTCAATCGCAAGGAGCGCACCTTTTTCCATCAGGCGGTAAGGATTCTCGGCAGCCATCCTTTTGTCATCGTCCACCCGGAGAGCTATTCCGTCGGCTATCTTCTCCGCGAGCATCCCTCGCTGCAGGAGATGGCTCTTCCCGACGAGCACTTCCGCAGCGTCGAGACATACAATAAGATGATGCTCAGCGCGTGGTTCTACCGACGGTTTGCCGACTACGACTATATGCTCATCTGCCAGACCGATGCCTATGTGTTCAGCGACCAGCTCAACTACTGGGCAGCGCAGGGCTACGACTATATCGGCGCTCCCTGGCTTCTCAACGACAATTTCTACGAACGCCACATCGGGCAGTGGGTGCAGCGACTGCTTGCCCTGCAGCCCATCAGCGAGAACCACATGCACTCGTGCCACCTGTTCCACAAGGTGGGCAACGGCGGCTTCAGCCTGCGTCGCATCAGCAAGATGGCTGAAATTATGGAGCGCAACAAAGATTATATCTCCACCGTGCGAGGCAAGCACGAGCACATGGAGGATGTGCTCATTTCCATCCTGCTGCGCAAACGCGAGAATCTCTACATCCCCCGCTGGCGCACTGCTCTCTATTTCTCGTTCGAGAAGGCGCCGGCATGGTGCCTGAAGCTCACTCGCGGCACGATGCCCTTCGGATGCCACGACACCAACGCCCGCTACTGGGACTCGTTCTGGAAGCAGCGCATTCCCTTGGAAGACGAGTAGCCCTGTCAGACGATTCTCCTGAACCAATAGTCGAAGCGCCGGAAGGCGTCGGCGGTCATTGCCCCGGCATCGGCGCTGTCCATGCGGAAGAGCGGAATGTCACGGTACATTGCCGCCACAAGCGAGTAGGTGCTGGGCGGCCCGATGAGGTAGTCGCACTCCGAGAGCATGAACAGGTCTTCGGGTGCACTGCCCTGGAAACAATGTACCGTAACCTCGGGACATAATGCCTGGAACGCCTGTTCACTCACCGCCGGGTCGTTGGTCGAGAGATATGCATGAACGCTCTTCTCGGGATGCAGCGCGGCAAAGCGCCGTATAAACTCCGCAAACACTTCGTCGCTGTAGAAATAGCGGCCGTCGCCCCAGGCGGCATAGTCGCCGCGGCGGATATGCACGCCTAAGCGCAGTATGTCGTGCGCCCCCTGTGCCGCGTGCCGGCCGTCACCGCCGTCACCACGACCCTCGGCCTGCTGCATCTTCACGCGCACAGGGTCGCAGTAGCAGCTGTCGAGGGTGAACAGGTCGCAAATCTCACTCCGGTATTTCAGGAACAGGTCGTAGAAGCGCACGTTCCATCCGCTCACCACGATATTCCTCTTGCGCAGCATCTTCCGCTCCAGTGCCTCGCGGTCGCAGTCGGCGTGCTTGAAGCTTGCCGTGGGCAGCAGCTTCAGTGCCGCCGCATACTTTGCCGCGAGATACAGTGGGAAGCTGGTGAGCGGAGTATGGCAGATCTTGAAATACCGGTACTTATAGCTGAACCGCATGGATATTACCTTGCGCCCATGCTCCCTGCCCCACGCATATACGTGGGCATATTGCAACAGGTTGTTGCACATCTGGCTTTTGTCGCGTGCGAAAATCATTGCTTACGGTTTGTTGAGTCGAAATATTTCTTCAGCACGAGCAGCGCGATGAGCTTCTCGCGGTGCTTGTCCTGAAACTGTCTTACGTATTCATGGGCATGGCTGATGATTGCCTCTGCCTCATCGGGGTGGCTGATATAGTAGCGCAGCCGCTCCTCCAGGTCGCTGAAGTCGGGCTTCACCTCGATGTAGTGGTAGTTGGGCACGAGCGTTCCCTCCATGAACCATGTCTCGCGCGTCAGCCGTGGCGTGACGGCTATCGAGTTCGACGACATCACCCATTTCAGGTTGCTTGCCACGTCGTTGCCTTCGAGCGACATCACGAACTTATAGTCGAGATGCTCTCCGATGGTCATCTTCCCGCTGTGCCATTCTTCGTGTCCGTCGATGATGTTTGTCGAGGCGGCATCCACCATCGCCGACTGTCCGTTGCCGAACATCCCCATGAACACGTCGCGGTTGGGCTTCACCGGCCCGAGGTCGCCGCGGAAGATTGCCACGTCGCGCTTCTCGCGCCAGGGTTTGCTGTCGCTGACGAAGAGGAAGTGCCTCACCTTGTCGAGGTTCAGAATCACCGACGAGGCGTTGTCGTCTCTCAGCGGACGGCATTTCAGTATCGTCGGCACGGGGGTGAGGAAGGTGACGTCGCCGGGCAGTATCGCCCATCTCAGGTGGCTGTCGAAATAGCGGGCATACTCCACGGCGTCGAAGAAGTAGGTCTTCTGCTTCAGCATCGGCTGCCGGCCGATCTCGCAGCTGTGCTCACGCCATGCCGTGGGGTCGATGGGCGTGTCACTGCCTATCTTGCAGTAGTAGTCGGCCCTGCGGTGGATATAGTCGCGGTCGCTGCGCCGCTCAATCTCGCCGAGCAGCCGCTCTTTCCGGCAGCGGAAGAGCCACGCCGGCACGCTCTCTCTGAGGTATGCCCGGGCGAAATAGGTGAGATGGTTGTTCTTGCCGTTGTGCAGCAGATAGTATAGCTTTCGTCGTAGTGTCATCGCTCCTTTACTGTTAGTTGGTCGTTGTTCATTCGCTGCATATACTGCTGTATGATTGCCTTCAGCTCGCGCTCCATCAGCGGCTGCACGCTGCATCGTCCTGCGAGGTTGTGCCTCATCAGCCGGTCGTCGAGGCTATACACCGCGCGCGTGCCGTCGCCGCCGTACTGCAGCACGTGGCCGTAGCGCACATACTGGTATATGCCTCCGAGATAGTTCACCGCCCATGTCGAGTCGGCGGGCGCCTTCAGCACGTCGATGCCGAAGGCTATGAAGGGTTTTCCGTAGCCGAGCATACCCATCACCGTGGGCAGGATGTCGGTCTGCTGAGCCACCTTGTCCTGCACCTCTCCCACGGGCTTCGACGGGTCGTATATTATAATAGGTGCTGCAAAGCCGCCGATGTCGCTCTGGTATTCGGCATGGTCGCTCATGTTGGTATGGTCGCTGGTGATGACGAAAATGGTGTTGGCGAACCACGGCTGCCGACGTGCGCTGTCGAAGAAGCGGCGCAGTGCGTGGTCGGTGTAGCGTATGCACTTGTGTATGGGCAGCGGGCCTTCCTTCAGCGTCGCACGGTATGCCTCGGGCACCACAAACGGGTGGTGGCTCGACGCGGTGAAGACGGCGGTCATGAACGGCTCCTGCATCTTAGTCATCTCGTCGGCGAAATACTGCAGGAAGGGCTCGTCCCATATTGCCCACGTGCCGTCGAAGTCGCCGCTGCCGCGCGCAGCCTCGTATTCCGTGCGGCCGTAGTATCGCTCGAAGCCGGTTTTCCGGGCAAAGGCCTGGAAGCCCATGCTGCCGTTCTCCGCGCCGTGGAAGAAAGCGGTATGGTAGCCCTCGGCGGCGAGCAGGCCTGCCATGCCAGTAAAGTCGTTCATCGACGCTGGGGTCAGGATGAAGGGTTCCACAAACATCGGTATGCCCGAGAGTATCGACGGCATTCCGTCGATGCTCTTCCTGCCGTTGCAGTAGCTGTGAGCGAAGGTGGTGCTGTGGGCGATGAGCGAGTCGGTGAAGGGGGTGTAGCCTGCATAGCTGCCGCCCTCCAGGTCGCGGTTCAGTGCTCCGATATATTCGCGGCCGAAGCTCTCTATGATAATCACCACTACATTCTTCCTGACGGCAGTGTCGCAAGGCGTGGCGGCTCTCCGCGCATTGTGCACCGGTGAGTAGATTGCCGCCAGCTCCTCGTCGCCGTAATATTTCGTCACCGTGAACACGTTCTTGCCGATGGTGCGTATCAGCGAGAAGGGGGTGTTCAGCACGAGGGCGGCATCCACGGGCCTGAGGGCATAGCCGTGGGCGTTGGAGATGGTGATGGGCCTGACGGCAGTGGTGAAGCCGCCGCGCATCCCGGCGATGCACAGTGGTGCGAACACTGCCAACGACGCAAGGTACAGCAGCCGTCGTTTCCCACTGTCACAGCGCCCGGCGTCGGCATATCCTTTCCACAGTGCCGCCGCCACGGCGACGGCGAGCAGCACGAAGTACCAGTGGTTTGCGCATTCCGTGGCGATGATTGCCGCGAGGTTGTTCTCGTGGGCGAACTCGCTGAACACGGTGGTCGTCGTACGCCGCATGGTGTATTGGAAATATACTGCGTCGGCGAGGTTCACCGCCAGTGCCGTCGTGTTCACCACTACGAACAGCCAACGGCACACCGCCCTGTATGCCCGGCTGTCGGAGGGCTGCAGGGGGAAGAGTGCCAGCGCCACGTAGAGCACGTTGGTGTATAGTATTGCCGAGGTGTCGAAGAGCAGTCCGCCGCGGAACACGTCGGCGGTGTATGTCAGATAGCTCGCGTTCTCGGCATAGTATGCTAACCGCGCTATCTGATATACAGCAAATGCCATCAGCAGGTTCCACGCCACGCGCACCGGCGCCAGGCGCCACATCTCTGTCATTGTCTCTCTTGCTGTCATCTCTTCTCAAGGTCTTTTGCCGCTGCTTGCAGGATGGCCTTGCCGCGGTGCAGCAGACGGTCGTTCTTCACGCCCTCCTCAACCACTGCCTTGCCCGCGTTCAGGTCGTAGATGATGAAGCTCGCCGAGTCAATCATCTCCAGGGCATCGGTGAAGGTATGTATGGCGAAGGGCTTGGTGTAGGTGGTGCTCGTCACGTCGCGGCTGAAGCGGTACTCGTCGTGGCTGACGCCTAACTGCCCGAGCAGCGTCGCTGCCAGGTCGGTCTGGTTGCACACGGCGTCAATCCTGTACGGGCGCTTCACGGCTCCGCCCGTCCACACCATCGGGATGTGGTTCTTCAGTCGGCTGTAGTCGTCGATGCCGATGTAGAACATGCCGTGGTCGGGCAGCATCACCACGAGGGTGTTGTCCCAGAGGTCGCTCGTGCGCAGACGGTCGATGAACGTCGCTATGCAGTCGTCGAGATAGCCGAAGGCATTGGCTATCGGGTCGATGGTCTTCTTCACGGGCACGTCCCACGGCTCATGGCTGCTCAGTGTCGAGAATCCCACGAGCAGCGGCTTCCTGCCGTCGCCCTTGCGCGCCCCACGGCTGTCGAGGATGTCGTAGAGGGTGCCGAAGGTGATGTCGTCTCTCACTCCCCATCGTGCCGTGCGCTGCTCCTCGTCGCTGTAGTTGTTCTTCCACACCAGGCTGTCGAAGCCGCCGGAAATCAGGTAGCCGCGCATATTGGTGAAGTTGATGTCGCCGCCGTAGAGATACACGGTCTCGTAGCCGCGCTGCTCCTTCAGGCTCCGCGCGATGTTGGGCATGTTGCGCGTCTTCGACGGCATCTTCATCACCGACATCGAGGGGAACGAGGGGTAGCCGCTCCACGTGCACACCGTGCCGCGGTCGGTGCGCCACGAGTTGGCGTAGCAGTTGGTGAAATACACGCCCTCGTGGGCTATGCTGTCCAGCCGCGGCATGATGTCGTGGCGGCCGCCAATCTCGGTGAACTCGCCGCCGCAGCTCTCCAGCAGGATTATCACTACGTTGGGGTTGGCCGCCGTCAGCAGCGTGTCGCCGCCGGTGCTGCGCGTGTCGTAGTATTCGCTCACTATGCGCTCGCTCTCGCCGTCGGACATGAAACTGTAGGTCACGATGTCGCCCGTCGAACTGCCGAGGGTCGAGAGGAAGCTGAACACGGGGTTCACGGCGGCGTGGTTCAGAAACTGGTTGTCGGAGTAATACACCTGACCCACATTGGTGGTGCTCTCGCCTGTGCCGCCGCGGATGCCTATCACTATCAGTGGCACCGCCAGCAGCCCTGCCACGCTGTAGCCTGCCTTCTGCCGCGCATTCAGCGACGGCCGCAGGAAGCGCAGCGAAGGCACATAGCCGCAGAAGACCGCTGCCGCCACTGCCACGAGTGCCAGCAACCTCACCAGCAGATAGCCGCTACTGACGCTCGCCATCGCCTCGGTGGGGGTGGCGAGATATTGCAGGCACGAGGAGTCGAGCTTGAAGCCCCAGAAGGGGTAGAGGCTGGTGTCGGCGACAAAGGCGAGCGACAGCGCTGCCGCCACCACTGCAAAGTAGGCCTTCAGCACCACGCCGACCCACCGGCGCCATCCTGTCCACACGCTCACCATTGTCACGAGAAACGGCACGGCCAGAATATACAGTGCCGTTGACATGTCGAGGCTCATGCCGTGCACCACGACGTCGGCCATGTCGCCGGCAGCGAACGGATGACCGTCGCGGCACGACAGCATGAACGCTGCCTTGGCTGCCACGAACACAAGGAGCGTCCACAGGTATGTCAATATCAGGAAAACGATTCTCACTTCAATCCCTCCTACGCCGGAAATGCCGCCTGCTATACTTGCTGCATGTCGTGCAGCCTCTTGTAGTATCCTTCGAATGCGAGCAGCGACTCGTGGGTGCCGCGCTCCACTATCTCGCCGTCGTGGATCACGCAGATCTCGTCGGCATTGCGGATGGTGGACAGACGGTGGGCGATGGCTACCGTCGTACGGGTCTTCATCAGCCGCTCAAGGGCATCCTGCACCAGACGCTCACTCTCGGTGTCGAGCGCCGACGTGGCCTCGTCGAGAATCAGTATCGGCGGGTTCTTCAGTATCGCACGCGCTATCGACACGCGCTGACGCTGACCGCCGGAGAGACGGCCGCCGCGGTCGCCGATATTGGTGTCGAACTGGTACTCCGACTGCATGATGAAGTCGTAGGCATTGGCAATCTTAGCTGCCTCGGCTATCTGCTCGTCGGTGGCACTCTCCACGCCGAACGAGATATTGTTGGTGAACGAGTCGTTGAAGAGGATCGCCTCCTGGTTCACGTTGCCGATAAGCTGGCGCAGGTCGTGGATGGCAAGGTCTTTCACGTTGATGCCGTCGATGAGCACCTCACCCTCCTGAACGTCGTAGTAGCGCGGTATCAAATCTACCATCGTCGATTTGCCGCTGCCGCTCTGTCCCACGAGGGCTATCGTCTTGCCCTTCGGTATCACGAGGTTGATGTGCTTCAGTATCCACTGCTCGCCGTAGCGGAACGACACGTCGCGGAACTCTATCTGGTGCTCAAACGAGGCGATGTGCGTCGGAGAAGCCTTCTCGCGGATGGTGTTCTCTGCCTGCAGGATCTTGTCGATGCGCTCCATCGACGCCAGACCCTTGGGCACGTTGTAGCCCACGCGCGACACGTCTTTCAGCGGATTGATAATCGAGTAGAGTATCACCATGTAGTAGATGAACACCGGGCCCGACAGCGAGTGGTTGGTGAGCACGAGGATGCCGCCGAACCACAGCACGATGACAATCATCGCCGTGCCGAGAAACTCGCTCAGGGGATGGCTCAGCTCCTGGCGGATCCTCACACGCATCGTGTCGGTGCGGAAGATGTCGTTGATGCGGGCAAACTTGCTGTACATCTTGTCTTCGGCACAGAACGCCTTCACGATACGCAGACCGCCGAGGGTCTCGTCAACCACGCTCATCGTGTCGCTCCACAGTGCCTGAGCCTTCACCGACTGGGCCTTGAGCTTGCGCCCTATGATGCCCATAATCCAGCCGATGCAGGGGATGAACACCACAGAGAAGAGCGTCAGCTCCCATGAGATATATACCAGCGTGGTGAAGTACGACACTATCAGGATGGGGTTCTTGAAGAGCATGTCGATCTGAGAGATCAGACTGCCCTCCACCTCCTGCACGTCGCCGGTCATGCGGGCGATGATGTCGCCCTTGCGCTCCTCGGAGAAGAAGCCTAACGGCAGTGCCACAATCTTGGCGTAGAGCATGTTGCGGATGTCGCGCACCACTCCCGTGCGCATCGGAATCACACTCGCCGCGGCTGCGAAGTTCGACGCAGTCTTCATCAGCGTGGTCACTATCAGGAACAGTCCGATGAAGAGCAGCGTCGTCGTAGAACCCATGTCGGTGATATACATGTTGATGTAGTAATACACGTTGTTCACCGCCACGTCGCTGAAACTGCCCTCGCTCCACTCCATCAGACGCTCGGGCTTGATGCCGTCGCCGGTCTTGAACAGTATCTGAAGGATGGGGATGAGTGCCGCAAACGAGAAGATGTTCAGCAGCGCCGACAGGATGTTGAAGCCTATCGCCATCGCGATGAACTTCTTATACGGAGGCAGGAAGCGCCTCAATACGGATATAAACTCTTTCAATGTCTTGTCTTTTCAGTTCTTTACTCTCGTTCCCATGCGGGCCTCAACCACGTTCACCACGTAGTCGCCGAGCTTCTCGCACTCGCTGACGATGTCCATGTATATCGTGCCGATGGCATAACTATATACGTGGTTGTTCACGTCGCTGATATTCTGGCTCTTCAGCTGGTTGCGGTAGTTGTTGATCTCGTTCTCGATGTTGAACGTGCGGTTCACGTTGTAAGCCTCCTTCCTGCCGCCCAGGAGCGAGTTCATCTGCGTCAGCGACTGTTCCGTCAGCTCCATCATCTGGTGCATGTGCTCATACTGCTTCTCGGTGAAGTGGTCCTGCTTGCCCAGCACCTTGCGGTTGATGGTGCGCGCCATGTTGTAGCAGGCGTCGCCGATCGACTCCAGCTCGCTGATCTCCCTGAGCATCGCACGTATCTTGGCCTTCGTGTCGTCGCTCAGGTGGGCGTCGCTCACCTGGTCCAGGTATTTCGCTATCTCTATCTCCATGTTGTCGCTGATGCTCTCGTATTTCTCTATCCGCGAGTAGAGCTTGTTGAACTTCTGCTCGTCTTTCTCCGTCAGCAGCACCCTCACCATGCCGAACATGCGCTGCATACGCTCGGCAAACGACTGTATCTCCTTCTGGGCCTCGAGCACCGAGAGCTCGGGGGTCTTCATGAAGCCGGCGGTGATGAAGTGCAGGCGGAAGTCCTCTTCCTCGTCAACGCGCTTGGGCTTGATCACCCAGCACACCAGCTTCTCGATCTGCGGGATAAACCATATCAGGATTAAGGTGTTCGACACGTTGAACGTGGTGTGGAAGGCGGCGAGCACGAAACTCAGCTTCGCGGCGTTGGCGGCAAAGGCGGCGGCACCGGCGCTCGCCTTCGTCATCGTCACGTCGTAGCCCACCCATCCGCACACAAGGTCGATGAAGGGCTTGAACACGATGAGTATCCAGAGCACGCCGAACACGTTGAAGAACATGTGGGCGAAGGCGGCACGCCGAGCCTGGGTGTTCGCGCTCAGAGCGGCGAGGTTCGACGTCACGGTGGTGCCGATGTTCTCGCCGAGAACCAGCGCGATGCCTTGATAGATGGGAAGCACACCGCTCGAACAGAGTATCATCGTGATGGCCATCACCGCTGCCGACGACTGCACGCAGAAGGTCATCACGCCGCCGAGCACCAAGAAGATGATTGTCGTCGAGAACGACGTCGGGTCGAACGACGAGAAGAAGCCGAGCAGCCACTGGTTGTGACCGAGGTTCATCTCCACACCGGTCATGCGAAGCGTGCCCAAGCCTAACAGCAGAAACGACAGACCGAAGAGAAAGTCGCCGATATAACGGTACTTCTTCAGGTAAATGAGCATGATGCCGACGAAGAAGGCGGGATACACCGCCGAAGTGATGTCGAACGACATGCCCGCCGACATAATCCAAGCCGTGAGCGTGGTGCCGATATTCGCACCCATAATCACCGAGATGGCCTGCGCCAGCGTCAGCAGACCCGCATTGACAAACGACACCGTCATCACCGTGGTGGCTGTCGATGACTGCACCGACGCCGTCACGAGCATTCCCGTGAGCATTCCGGTGAAACGGTTAGTGGTCATTGCACCGAGAACATGGCGCAGCTGCGGACCGGCCATCTTCTGAAGGGATTCACTCATCGACTTCATTCCGAACATCAGCAATGCCAATGAACCGAGAAGCTTGAAAATTATCCAGATATCCATAAAAAAGTAAATTTGCCGACAAAATTACGAAATTTCATACGAACCACAAAAAGAATCGCGATTTTTCTTTTCAGACACACCGCATTTTTTCCGCTGCCGTTTCATCCTTGTTCCAAAATTTCTCCGGGTCAGTATTCAAACGACGACCCTCCGAGAAACTCCCTCAGCAGCGATGTCGGCGGAATCTGGCTGTCCGGGATCGGACGGATGTAGCTCAGGAACTTCCTCAGACGGTACGCCTCGCTGTATTCCGCCGACCACTCCGGCACCTGCTCCAGCAGCGGCTGCGCCTGACTCTTGAGCACCGCCAGTTCGAAGATCATCGCCGTGTTGAACATCGCGTCGGCATTCTCCTGGAACGGGAATATCCATTTGTTCTCGCCGGCACGCACGCTCGGCCAGCGCCGGATTGTCTCCTGTGCACTCACTCCGCGGTACTTGTAGTCGCGGATGATGCGGCGCAGCAGACGGTTGTCGGTGGTGGGGATGTAGTTGTGGGCGTCGAGAAGGATGGTGGTCAGCGCCGAGGCATACACGCGGAAGAGCTGACTGTCGGCCACGTGCGACGTCAGCTCGGGGTTCAGCGCATGGATGCCCTCCACCACGAGCACGTCGCCCGCCTCCAGGCGCAGCCGCCGTCCGCTCTGCTCGCTGCGGCCCGTATGGAAGTTGTAGCGCGGCAGCTCCACCTCGCGCCCGTCGAGCAGCGCGTTCAGGTCGGCGTTCAGACGCTCAAGGTCGAGCGCATACAGGCTCTCGAAGTCGTAGTCGCCATTGGCGTCGCGTGGGGTCTGCTCGCGGTCCAGGAAATAGTCGTCGAGCGAGATGCCCACAGGACGGATGCCGCACGTGAGCAGCTGTACCGACAGGCGCTTGCAAGTGGTGGTCTTGCCAGAACTCGACGGACCGGCGATGAGCACGATCTTCACGCCCCGGCGGTGCGCAATCTCGTCGGCTATAGCGCCGATCTTCTTCTCCTGCAGTGCCTCCGACACGTTGATGAGAAGCGTTGACATATTGTCCGCCACAACGCTGTTCAGGTCGCCCACGGTGCGCAGACCGAGCAGCTTCTGCCAGGCGATGTGCTCGTTGAACACCTCGAACATCTTGTCCTGGCGCGTCAGCGCACCCAGCTCGCCGGGGCTGTCAATACGGGGGATGCGGAGCAGGGCGCCGTCGAAGTATTTCTCCAGTCCGAACAGATGCAGCTGCGACGTGTTCGTCAGCAGCGCACCGTAGTAGTAGTCGTAGTAGCCGTCGATGTCGTAATACACGGTGTAGAGCTTGCCCGTGCTCGAGAGCAGCTTCACCTTCGAGGCGGCACCATAACGGGAGAACAGCGCGACAGCTTCGTCGGTGGTGCTCTCATGACGGTGGATGGGCAGCGCGGCGGCGATGAGCTCATGCATACGCTCACGGATGGCGGCAACAACATCGGCAGTGACGGGCTCGCCCGTCTGGATGTCGCAATAGTAGCCGTTGCTCACGGGGATGTCGATATACACCGACGCATGGGCGTAGAGGTCGTGTACGGCCTTGCACAGCACGAAGAACAGCGAACGGGTGTATGCCCTGTGGCCCGACGGTGAGCGAAGGTCGAGAAACTCCACGTCTTTCGAGTTATACACCTGGTAGTGCATACCCTCCACCTTGTTGTTCACCTTCGCCGACAGCGGACCGTAGGCCATCGTCAGCCCGCTTTGGGCATACACGTCTTCCAGCGTGCTGCCGGCTGCCACTTCCAGCTCCGTGCCGGTGTTCTTACAGCGTATTTTTACTGTCTTGGTCATTGTTTCGATTGGTTTTAGTTACGGAAAAACAATGCAAAGATAACAAAAAAAACAAACAAATGCAAGGATTTCCGGGATTTTTTTTGGATTTTCTTGAACACGGAGGAAAAAGAGGATGCGGAGGGGTGCCGGGCACCCGAGGATGCACCCCCTTCTGAGGGCCTTATACTACCCCCCCCTTCCCTTACGGGGGGGGGGTACGTATAGGGCACTCAAAGGGCAACCTCGCGGTGGGGTTTCCCGTCGCTCCGAACGACACCAATTTCGCAACCCAGGAATTCCCGTCGTTCCGAACGACACGATTTCCGATTTTTCAGTTTCCTCTGTGCTCCGAACGACACCATTTCCGCAGCTCAGGAATTCCCGTCGTTCCGAACGACAGCATTTCTGTTGCAAAAATATGCAGAACGTCTGAATATATATTAAGAAATTGAGGGCGTTTTATGCATTTTCATGAAATATATTTGGAGATTACGATTAATTTTTGTTTCTTTGCACACTGAATATTTTCATCACAATTCACATACTATGGCAGAACAATTAGAAGTAAAAGAACTCGACCAGGTCGTAGTACGATTCTCTGGCGACTCCGGCGACGGCATGCAGCTGGCCGGAAACATCTTCTCCACGGTCAGCGCAACCGTGGGCAACGGCATCTCGACATTTCCAGACTATCCCGCCGACATCAGGGCTCCGCAAGGGTCGCTCACAGGCGTCAGCGGATTCCAGGTGCACATCGGCGCAGGAAAGGTATATACTCCCGGCGACAAGGCCGACGTGCTCGTGGCGATGAACGCAGCTGCACTCAAGACGCAGTATAAATATGCAAAAAGAGACGCCACCATCATCATCGACACCGACTCATTCGGACCGGCCGACCTGAAGAAGGCGGAGTTCAAGAGCGACGACTACCTCGGAGAAATGAACATCGACCCCGACCGCGTCATACAGTGCCCAGTGACGCAGATGGTGAAGGATGCACTCGCCGACACCGGAATGGACAACAAGGCGATGCTGAAGTGCCGCAACATGTTCGCACTCGGACTGGTGTGCTGGCTCTTCGACCGAGACCTGCAGCTGGTGGATAACTTCCTCAGGGAGAAGTTCGCAAAGAAACCGGCGGTCGCCGAAGCGAACATACGCGTCATACAGGCAGGATACGACTACGGCCACAACACTCACTCAAGCGCAACCAACGTGCGGAGGATAGAGTCGAAGGTGAAGGAGCCGGGACGATACATGGACATCACCGGCAACAAGGCCACGGCATACGGATTCATAGCTGCTGCAGAGAAAGCCGGACTGAAGCTATACCTCGGCTCATACCCCATCACACCGGCTACCGACGTGCTCCACGAGCTGTCGAAGCACAAGAGCCTCGGAGTGACCACCGTGCAGTGTGAAGACGAAATCAGCGGATGTGCATCGGCACTCGGAGCATCGTTCGCAGGAGCGCTCGGAGTGACTTCGACAAGCGGACCGGGCATCTGCCTGAAGAGCGAGGCAATGAACCTCGCAGTAATCATGGAACTGCCGCTCGTGGTGCTCGACGTACAGCGCGGAGGACCGGCAACAGGACTGCCGACAAAGTCGGAACAGACCGACCTGTTGCAGGTGCTCTTCGGACGTAACGGAGAAAGCCCAATGCCCGTGCTCGCGGCTACAAGCCCGACAGACTGCTTCGACGCGGCATACCAGGCTTCGAAAATCGCACTGGAGCACATGACACCGGTGGTGCTGCTCACCGATGCATACTGCGCAAACGGCTCGGGAGCCTTCAGGCTGCCCGACATCAACACGCTGCCCGACATCAAACCACCATACGTGCCGGAGGAAATGAAGGGCAAGTGGACACCGTATATGCGCACCGACAACGGAGCACGATACTGGGCTGTACCGGGACGTGAGGGATTCGAACATATACTCGGAGGACTGGAGAAGGACAGCGACACAGGAGCCATCTCGACAAACCCGGAGAACCACGACAAGATGACAAGGCTCAGGGCACAGAAAATAGCTAATATAAAGGTGCCAGAACTCGAAGTGGAGGGCGACGCCGACAGCGCACAGCTGCTGATAGTGGGATTCGGCTCTACATACGGACATCTGCACTCGGCTATGGACGAACTCAGGGCTAAGGGATACCGCGTGGCACAGGCGCACTTCAAATACATCAACCCGCTGCCGGCAAACACCGCAGAGGTGCTCGCACGATACAGCAAGGTCGTCGTGGCTGAACAGAACATGGGACAGCTCGCGGCTTACCTGCGAATGAAAATCGACAACTTCGTGCCATACCGATACAACGAGGTGAAAGGACAGCCATTCGTGGTAGAAGAACTGGTGAAAAAATTTGAAGAAATAATCAACAATAAATAAAACAAACTGAGGAAACAGCGAAAACAGAATAACTGCAAGGAAAAATATGTTTACAGCAAATGATTTCAAAAAAGGACAGCCTCGATGGTGTCCGGGATGCGGCGACCACTTCTTCCTCGCATCACTACACAAGGCAATGGCAGAAATCGGTGTCGCACCGAAAGACATCGCAGTGATTTCAGGTATCGGATGCTCAAGCAGACTGCCACACTATATGGCAACATACGGCATGAACACAATCCACGGACGTGCCGCCGCAATAGCAACAGGAGCAAAGGTGGCTAACCCGAACCTCACCGTGTGGCAGGTGTCGGGCGACGGCGACGGACTCGCAATCGGAGGAAACCACTTCATACACGCCAACAGAAGGAACGTCAACCTGAACATGATACTCTTGAACAACCGTATCTACGGACTCACCAAGGGACAGTATTCACCCACATCACCAAGAGGATTCGTGTCGAAGTCAAGCCCATACGGCACTGTAGAAGACCCATTCCGGCCAGCTGAGCTGTGCTTCGGAGCGCGCGGACATTTCTTCGCCAGAGCCGTGGCTACGGATGCAAAAGGAACCGTTGACATACTCAAGGCGGCATACAACCACAAGGGAGCGGCTGTGTGCGAGATTCTGCAGAACTGCGTAATCTTCAACGACCACTGCCACGACGCCGTTTATAAGGCTGAGGCACGAAAGGAAAACGCAATATACGTGGAACACGGAAAACCACTCGTCTTCGGACCAAACAACGAATACGGACTCGTGCAGCAGGGATTCGGACTGAAGGTGGTGAAAATCGGAGAGAACGGAGTCACCGAGGACGACATACTCGTGCACGACGCACACTGCGAGGACAACACACTGCAGCTGAAGCTCGCACTCATGGGCAACGGCGACGGATTCCCCATCGCACTCGGAGTGATACGCGACGTTGACGCACCGACCTACGACGAAGCCGTGACAGCACAAATCGAGGAGGTGAAGACGATGAAAAAATATCACAATTTCACGGAACTGCTCGAGACCAACGACATCTGGGAAGTGAAGGCGCAGAACACCTAAGAATTGTTTCTTTCTGTTAAATAATATTAAAAGTGTATAGTAAATCGTAAGATTATTATACACTTTTGTATTTTTTTTGTAAATTTGTATTTCAAAACTAAAAAGAGACGCGCGCACAATCTAAAAATACGTGCGCATAATATAAAAAAAAAACACGAGATTAACAGTGCCCTGCGGTTTCCCCGCAGGCAATACAGGCAATAAAAAAACCATTACAAGATATGCGCTATAGGATGTTTACACGGAGAATATTACTGACTATCTGCCTGTTAGCCACGGCAGCGGCAGAGACGCTCGCAGCATCGCTCTTCGCGATGCCCGACTCCTCGTTCTATCAGCGCTACCCATACATCCGCCTGATGCCACAGGGACAGGACAGCAACATCAGCGACGAGCTGACATTCAGCGACGCAGGCAAAGTGGAATTCCCGGCAAACAGATACGAACTGCCGCAGAACGACAGCGTGCTGGCAGAGCTGGTGAGCATAGTGATTCCGCAGATACGCAAAGACAGCCTCAAGCTGCTCAGGATAAGCCTCAGCGGAGCAGCATCGCCAGAAGGACCGATAGCCAACAACGAATGGCTGAGCAAGAAACGCATGGAAGCACTATACGACTTCATCGTGAAGCAATTAGCATACCCGCAGACTGAACAATATATCAGCACCGACTACCACATCGAGGACTACACCACACTGTGCCTGATGATGCAGAAAGCGGGCGACAGCGACTACGAACGCGTGAGACAGCTATGCGACAAATACATGCCGACGCTCGACAACTACAAGCTGAAGAAAGAACTGCAGAACGCCGACGGCGGACGACTCTGGCAACGGCTGAAGAGCCAATACTTCCCGCAACTGAGGGCAGCACGATTCATGCTCTTCTTCCGCAAGCCCAATGAGCCCAATGAGCCCCATGAGCCCTATAAGGCCTATATGCCCCATAAGGCCCATAAGCCCTACGAGACCGCCATAGCCTCTGCAGCCCAGCAGCCCCCGCGCCACAGGCGAGAACTGCTCTCGGTGAAAACCAACATGCTCTTCTACGGAGCATACGTGCCCTTCGGTTACGACCGATTCTGTCCGATACCTAACGTGGCAATAGAATACTACCCAAAAGGAGGACACTTCACCGTAGGGGCATCGCTCGACTTCCCATGGTGGAAAAACTACGAGAAACATAAGTTCTTTGAAATAAGAAACTGGCAGCTGGAAGGAAGGTACTACCTGCGCTCAGGCTCACTGAAGAAAAACCCACCGGGACAAGGACCGGCGTTCAGGGGATTCTATATCTCGGCATACGCGCACTACTTCATCTACGAGATCGGACTGAACAAAGACCGCGGGTACAAGGGAGAGGGCTTCGGCGGCGGACTCGGAGTGGGATACGTGATGCCGCTGAGCAGGAAAGGACACTGGCGACTGGAGATGGGAGTGCAGGCAGGTGTGTTCACGACAAAGTACGACCCGTTCCAGTATGAGAACCTCATCAACCTGAACTACCACGACGGACTCTACTACTACCGCTGGACAGGACGCGCCGCCGACTTCAGGCTGAGACAGTACAGATACAACTGGTTCGGACCGACACGAGTGGGACTGACGCTGACCTACGACCTGCTATACCGCAAAAACGGCAGACGGGGATTCAGCTTCAGACCTAACGAACCGCAAAGGAAAGGAGGCAGCACACGATGAGACGACTGATGATGATAGCAGCTGCCGTGATATGCCTCGCAGGATGCAGGCGCGAACCGCCACTCCACCTCTACGAAGAGGCGGAGGTGATGAGCGAACTGCCAATGGTGGAACTGGCGCTCGACGTATATTGGGACTACGAGATGGAATTCGGACTGCAATACGACTGGAGAAGCGAATGGCACTTCCCGTGGAGCGATGAGACCGACGGACCGATAGGATACACCGAACCGACGTTGTTCCAGCTGAGACGGTACTACACCGGAAGCGTGCCATACGCACCGCACACCACGACTTACGCCAACGTAATAACGGGAATGCGCTTCATAGACAAATACCACTGGGGATTCTGGGACTTCCTCGTATGGAACGACATCGTCACAGAAGACGGAGTGCAGAGCATCATCATCGACGAGCAGACATCGCTCGACTACGTCACGGCATTCACCAACCAGACAATGAGCACCGCACGATACAACGCACCGCAATACACACGCTCGTTCTACCAACCGGAGGAACTATTCTCGGCTTACTCACAGGGAGAGGAGATAAACGAACAGCTCGACGGATTCACATTCGACGCAGAACGAAACATCTGGGTGAAACAGCTGAACATGACACTCACACCGGTGACGTACATCTACCTGACGCAGGTGATTCTGCACAACAACAAGGGAAGGATAGCAAGCGTCGATGGACAGTCGAACCTCTCGGGAATGGCACGAACGGTGGTGCTCAACACAAAGGTGACGGGAGAGGAACCAATCACGGTGTCGTACACCGTGGCGAAACGCAACAACTGCGACTTCCCGCACGCCGACGGAACAATAGAGAAAGTGGATATCATCGGGGGAAGAGTGCTGACATTCGGAATATGCAACAACAACCCCGACAAAATAACAAGAATAGAACAGGTGAACGACAACAAACATCACTATATGGACGTGAACGTGCAGTTCAACAACGGTATGGACTCGACAATAGTCTTCGACGTAACCGACCAGGTGAGGAGACGCTACAAAGGTGGGGTGATCACAGTGGAACTCGACATGGACACCGTGCCGGTACCGCAACGCTCGGGAGGCTCAGGATTCAACGCTGTGGTGAAGGACTTCGAAGAGGTAACTCATGAAATTGAAATGTGACAGGAACAACTCTTAAACTTAAATTTTAAACAACGGCAGAAAAACAGAGAAAAAAGAACAACAAAAAACATAAGAAAAAAAACGACAAAAATCAGAGTTAAATAAAATTATTATTCACAAACAAAACAATTGCATTATGAAAAAATTATTTTTCTACGCAGCCGCAGCCGTTGCGATGGCAAGCTGCTCAAGTAATGACTATCTCGGCAATGCTCCCGACCAAATCAAACAGGGAACCGAGACAGGGGAAATCAAATTCGGCGGCAACTTCAAGGCCGTAACACGTGCCGACAAGTACAACAAAGATGCTGCAGATCTCCTTGGCGCAGAGTTTATTGTAACTGGTGTGAAAGGTGATGGTACTGGTGCTGTTCAGTCAGATGTATTCAAGAGCTACACTGTAAATTGGGAGCAGAATACTGCAGGTAAGACAGAGAGTAATACTGCTGACTGGGAGTATGTTGGCAAGATAAATCACTTTACACTTGCTGGAACTCAGTCAATAAAGTACTGGGATTACAGTACAACAGCTTATGATTTTGCAGCTTACTCTGTTGGTAGTGGCAACACTATTATAACCTCTGGTGATCCTGGAGCAAGCCAAATACTTGCAACACCAATTAGTTACAATGCAACCCAAATTGGTTTAACTGGAAAGTACCAGATTACTAGTGCATACACTTTGAAAGGTACTAGAGAAGCTCTGGCAAAGTGCTACATTACTGATATGAAGACTGTTGCTAAGACAAATTACAGGAACGAAGTAGAACTCGAGTTCCGTTCACTATCAAGCAAGGTTCGTATGGCTATTTATGAAACTATACCAGGTTATTCTGTGAAGGATGTTTATTTCTTCCATGATAATTCAACTGCTCGTGGTACAAATATTTCTGCTAATACCGATGCGACTCTCTTTGGTAATGGTGTCTTCTATACAGGTGGTACATATACTATTGGCTTCCCGCACATTGGTAGTGGTAATGAAGGCAATACTGACCGCAACAAGGCTCATGTTACTATTGAAGGTGCTACAACAGAAGATACTCAAAGTTTTGGTGCGTTGAATTACACTAATGGTGAGGATGCTTTAACTGGAAGTCCTGACATATATCTTAAGCGTACAGCTCAACATCCTTCATTTGCTGGTACTGGCACATATTATCAGACAATGTTGCCAAACGAAAATGGCGCTGTTCTTGAGATGCGTGTAAACTATACCCTCGTTTCTAATGATGGTTCTAATGAGGAAATTAAAGTTTATGGAGCTAGGGCGTTCGTACCTCAGATTTATACTAAGTGGTTGCCTAACTATGCTTATACTTATATCTTTAAGATTAGCGACAATAGCAATGGTTGGACTAATCCAACTACAGATCCAGAAGGTTTGTTCCCAATCACCTTCGATGCTGTTGTCCTTGATGATGAGGAAACTGGTAAGCAGACCACAATCACAACAGTTGCTACTCCAAGCATAACAACATACCAGAAAGGTCATGTATATAGTGCAAGTGACGAGTATAAAACAGGTGACATCTATGCACAGCTTAACAACGAAGGTACTTTAATTACCGGTTTAAATAATGATAATAGTTTCTTCTACGAACTGACAGGTGTTACCAATCCAACTGAGGCATTGGTAGAGGATGCACTTAACATTCGAGCTGGTGTGTCTGGTACTACTATTACTGGCCGTAATGGCCTTGTGCTGACTCCTGCTACAATAAATAATACTTTTACCACAATTCCTGGTGAGGATGGCAATGATATCACCATAAACGCTGGTGAGGCTGCAAAACTATCACCTGCAACTGCTGGTACATATGCATACGTTTACTTGGTAAATCCTGGCACTCCAGGTGATATCATTACTACGCTAGTTCTGTCAACAGCTCCTGCCGATTGGGTAGAATCAGACGAGAATGTGTACTACAAAGACGCTGACTGCAACACAAGGGATGAAGATGCATTCAGTACTGCTGTGACATTGACAGAAGAGCCTGCTGACTGGAATGCTACAAATAATGTATATTATACAGATGCAGACTGCACTACACCAGCTAATGAAGCTTATGATAGTAGTACTCAATACTATAAAAAGCAAGTCCGTTACAGGAAGTATAGAAACTTGAACAATAAATATGCAGTTAAAGTAATCAAGGTTGTTTCAGCATCTTAATGCGTGTATCTAACATTTACCCCGACGGGAGTTACGACTCCCTCGGATAGAAAAAAGTTCATCAGGGTTCGACTCCCTGATGAACTCCAAAAGAAAAAAGAAAAAAGAAAAAACAAAACAACAACAAAACACCGGGGCCGGTGCCCCGGGACAAAGATAAAAGAACGAAATAAATAGAAAACAATATGCAAGAACCGAAGCTCTTCCTACCCAAGAAAGGAAACTACCAGGACTTGGCATCATACAAGAAAGCCACGGTCATATATGACCTGACGTTCTATTTCGCCAAGCATTTCCTCGTCAAGGGAGACCGCACCATCGACCAGATGGTGCAGGCAGCGCGTTCGGGTAAGCAGAACATCGCAGAAGGATGCGCCGCGGCAGCAACCTCGGCAGAGACAGAACTCAAACTCGTGAATGTGGCACGAGCCAGCATGAAAGAACTACTGGTGGACTACGAGGACTACCTGCGCGTGCGCAACCTGCAGATGTGGACATTCGACGACAATCGCACACAAAAAACAAGGGAGTTCTGCAAGAAGCACGACTTGTCAAAAGACTTCATGCACGACATCGACAGGCGCAGCGATGAGGCAATAGCCAATATCACCATCACATTGCTGCACCAGTTCGACAATATCATCGGGGCATACATCGCCCATTTGGAAAAGACATTCGTAGAGCAGGGAGGCATCCGCGAGCGCATGACGGCAGCACGTCTGGGCTATCGCAACAGCCAGCAAGCACGCATAGCAGAGCTGGAACAGGAAAACAGAAGCCTGAAAGCACACATAGCAGAGCTGGAGCAGAAGCTCAAGGGCCTCATAGGGCATATAGGGCTCATAGGGCTTATAGGGCTCATAGGCCATATAGGGCTCATAGGCCCCATAAGCCTTATAAGCCTTGCGCTGAGCGCCTGCGGCGGCGGCGACGCCGTGCCACAGCTGCCGCAACAGCCCACCAACATCCAGCAGCCCATCACCTTCAGCGGCACCGAAAACCGCGAGCAGACAGTGACCAGGGCTGATGGCACACCGCTGAGTGCTACTGTAGAACGCTTTCAGGTCTGGGGACACAAGAACATGTCATACAACAGCGGAACAGACGAGTACTACGACAGACAGACGGTATTCCAAGGCTATCAGGTGGACTGGACAGCCAACACCGCTGCCACCTCAGCCACCAATACCAACGGATGGGAGTATATACTGACAGAAAAACCAAACCAAACAATAAAGTTCTGGGACTGGTCGGCAGAGGCATACCGCTTCTTCGCAGTGACAAATTGGGAAGAAGAGAGAACCGAACCGGATGAGGATAACAAGGCCTACGGAGCTTATAAGGCTTATGAGGCTTATGGGCCCTATATGCCCTATGAGGCCTATGAGATCAGTATGAAGGTTAATGCCAACAGCACAAATGAAGCTCCCTACTTCTCGCGGCTGTGGTTCTCTACCGGCGACCCGACGGCATACCCCGACAAACAGTTCGGCAGACCCGTGACGCTGGAGTTCATAAAGCCATTCGCACGCGTGAGATTCCAATTTATATATGCAACACCACGCGAGGGAATAACACTTACAAACAAGAGCTTCCTGCCGTCAGACAACAGCAAGATATACAAAAAGGCAAAAGTGACAATCTCATACCCCATGACAGGGAAAGATATCAAGGAGGCATTCTCAGCTGAAACTATTGCAACAGCCGACTCGACATACATCAGTGAAGACTACGACCCGGAGAACGACCTCAAGGAATATCCCGACGAGGCACAGGAAGGATGGTACACGGTGGTGCCCAACACCAAGCAGGGAAGCTACACGCTGAAGGTAACCGTCAACGGAGCAGGGAAGACCGCCGTGGTGCCGGCAACATATATGCAGTGGCTGCCGGGATACAGCTACACCTACGTCTTCAAGATTACCGACGAAGGCGGTGTGGCGATAGGATGGGTGGACTATGCTGTCACTCCCTGGATAGAAGCCCCGGCAACTCATGAGGTGTATAACTGGTAAGAAAAAGAAGAAGAAATGAAGATAAAAGAGACAATAGCAGAAAAAGGCATAAGGCTCATAGGGCAGATAAGCCTCATAGGCCATATAGGGCATATAAGCCATATAGGCCCTATAAGCCTTATAGGCCTTATAAGCCTTATAGGGCTCGCGAGCTGCAGCTCCGGCGAAGAGCCGGCGGCGCCGCCGGCAGCCATGGCCGCCGAGATAGAGGTGGCAAGCTATGCCACACTCTACGAAGACGCCAACGGCACCAGCAGGGCCAACGCAACCGCCCCCACCAGCAGGGCCAACGCAACCGCGACAACCAGCGAAGCCGCCAGAACAGCCGCCCCCACCAGAGCATGGGACATGCCAACAGGATATACCACCTATGATGACGGCGACCAGCCCATCGGCATCGCCTTCACACAAAACACAGAAACACCGAAGATGGGCCATTTCTTCAAGAGCAGCGACAAATGGCGCACAAACTTAAACGAAATCACAGCAGGCAACTACTACCTCTACGGATATATACCCAACATGGCAGGCATCGTGTTCAGAGTCACCGACAAAACCGGCGGCAATGCCAGCTACAGCACAGGCGCAAAGGTGACACTGCAGAACGTGCCCACCATAATGCCGGGCGACCTATGCGTGGTGATTGGGGCAAAGGACGGCACGGACAAGGAACATGACAACGGTCTGAAGCAGGGCGACTTTAAATTTAATGCAAAGGCTATTACCAGCACTGGCGGAACAGATAACTTCGTATTCCTGCTCTTCGACCATCTCTATGCCGCACTGCGCATCAAAATGAAGGTTTATGGCGACTATGCCGCACTGCGCACCATCAAACTGAAGTCGCTGCAGCTGAGCACCAAGGCCGGCGATGAGACAACCAAGCAGAAAAACAACATCACCATCACACTGAACCATAACGACGAAGGCGGAGAAGCCATCGAGGACATCAACTACGAGCAGACAGGTGCCGCCATCGACGGAGGAACAGAGTTCTGGTCGTCGATAGGAGGCGAGCAGCTGACGACAGACTACACGGTGCATGAGGGACACTTCATGCCGCAGGCTGTCAGCACACTCAAACTGACCAGCATCTACGACGTATATGACCGCAGGGGCAACCTGATACGCAAGGACTGCAAGGTGACCAACACTATGGTACTGAACGAGTTGCTGACCGATCAATACGAAACCTATCGCGGCAGGCGATATACAGTGAATATGACCATCCGGCCCACATATCTATATATGTTGTCGGAACCGGATCTCGATAGTCCGACGGTAACGCTGGACTTATAAACAAAAAAAGAAGTAGTGACAAAAAAGAAGACGATAACAGGACCGAAGAGAATGATATGGCTTATAGGGCTTATAAGGCATATAGGGCTCATAGGGCTTATAGGGCATATAGGCCTTATAGGGCATATAGGGCTTATAAGCCTCATAGGCCTCATAGGGCTTCTGTCACTATGCGCCATGCCGGCTTCTGCCCAGGAAGAACATAAGCCGATTAAGATTGGCGGAAACGTCTATGGCGGCGGAAACCATGCCGAAGTGCGAGGCAGCGCAAAGGTGACCGTGAGAAAAGGCGACCTGCAGAGCGTCTTCGGCGGTGCACGAATGGCAAACGTAGGCGGTCATACCTTCGTGAACATCGACGGCAAAAACGCTACCGGCGACATCATGGCCGTCGCTGTATATGGCGGTAACGACATCTCCGGCACCATCGGCACACCGGCAAGCGTGAACGAGACGGTGCCAACGGAACTGGAAGATGATATTCCAACCGAAGAAGCCAGAGAAAGTGTAACGCCTGCTTCTGATAAGCCCTATATGAACGTCGTCAACGACACTTGGAACTGCTTTGTGCGCACCAGCCGTTCCACCGAGGATGACGGCGTGACAGAGAAATGGCCTATCGTAATCGGCTCTATCTATGGCGGCGGCAACGGCGACTTCACCTATACCGACGATAGCGGAACAGCACTGCGCGACGACGCCGGCAACTATATCGCCAAAGAGGGCGACGAGATCGTGGCTGTCAGCAGCACACCACTTACTGTGCCCGAAATCGACAAGACTTATCTGGAACTGAAAGGCGGCTGTGCCGGACACGTATATG